>JBEVLR010000041.1:0-7255 GCA_040509075.1 Burkholderiaceae bacterium
GGCGTCGAGATGCGGCAGCAGCCGGGTCAGCGCGGCGCCGAGGAATGCCGACGCCTCGGCTTCGCCGACGGGCACCGCGCTGCCGAGGTAGCCGCAGAAGCGGCCCGCGCCATCCATGCGCGGTTCGCCGCGCAGCGACCAGGCCTGCGCCGCGCCGCCCAGGCTCAGCACGACGCGCTGGGCCGGGATCGGCGCGCCCGCGGCCATCTGGCGGGACAGCGCTTCGGCCGAACCGGTCTTCGCACCGGACAACGGCGCCGTCGCGGACTCGCCCGCGAGTTCGATCAGCGGCCGTCCGAGCTCCGGCGCCGTGCGCCAGCCCGCCGGGCGGTGCGCGGGCGGGCGCCAGGCCGTCAGCCGGTGCGCGGCGTCGGTTTCCCAAACCCAATGGTCGGCCAGCGCCAGGAGCCGGCCGCGGTCCTCGGCGGTTCGGCGCAACGTCGCCGCGTCCCTGGCCTTCATCCACCATGCGCCCGCCGCGGCGCAGATCGCGCCGAAGACGGCCAGCGCCGCGAAGGCGAAGACCGGCAGCAGTGCGAGCGGAAGGGTCATCGGGTCAGCCTGGGCCACATCCCGGCGATTGTAAGGAGCGCCGCACCCGCTCCGGGCGTCTGTTGCTCAGCGGCGTCGCGGCTCCCGCCCGCGTTCGGCAAGCGTCTCTTGTTTGCGAAGTATTTCGCCATTGACGCGATGTCCGTGCGCGGACATGCTTATATTACGGAGCGAGAATGCGCGAGGACACGGCTGCATGGGACGTGATGATTGATTCGAACGATTCCAAGATCGACGGCGCGGTCGCGCGGCCGGTGCTCGACGCCGGCTGCATGGCGGAGTTGCGCGCTCTCGATCCCGAAGGCAAGGCCCAGCTCGTCAAGCGGGTGCTGGCCGCCTACCTGAGCTCCCTCGCCAAGCATGCCGACCAACTGCGCGAAGCGCGTGCGGACCGCGCGTGGGAACAGGTGTCGCGCATCGCCCATACGCTGAAATCGTCGTCGGCCAGCGTCGGGGCGCTCGCGTTGTCCGCGCTGTGCGCCGATATCGAAGGCCTCCTGCGCGCCGGCGACCAAGCAGGCGCGCTGCCGCTGCTCGAGAGGTTCCACACCGAAATGGCCCATGTCGACGTCGCCGTCACGCAGGCGTTGCGGCAGCTCGAGATGGCGGCAGCGCCATGAGTTCGCGCCGCCGCCCGCCGCCCCGGGGCCTGCCGATGGGCCTGCCCACGCGGAGCCGCCGCAGCCTGCGCGACTTCCTGCGTCGCGCCCACCGACGTCCGCACGGGGCGCGCGCATGACGCTGCATCACGGCATCAGCGCGGAGGCCGGCGACCGCCGTCCGATGGTTCTGCTCGTCGACGATGACGAGGTGAATCTGCTGATGACCGCGGCGGCGCTGCGCGACCGCGGTTTCGACATCACGTCCGCCACCGGCGGCGAGGAGGCGTTGACCCGGCTGGCGAGCTGGACGCCGGACGTCGTCGTGCTGGACGCCATCATGCCCGGCCTCGACGGGTTCGAGACTTGCGTCGCGTTGCGCAACATGCCCGGCTTCGACAACGTGCCGGTGCTGATGCTGACCGGCCTCGACGACGAGGCGTCCATCAACCGCGCCTACCAGGTCGGCGCGACCGATTTCTTCGTCAAGGCCGCGCAGTGGAGCCTGCTCGCGGGCCGGTTGCGCTACCTGCTGCGCGCGTCGCGCACGCGCCAGGAGCTGGAGCGCAGCAAAGCCAAGCTCGCCCGGGCGCAGGATCTCGCCCGCATGGGCAGCTTCGACTGGTGGCAGGAGGAAGGCCGCAATTTCGTCAACGGCCTCGATCTGTCGGAAGAGGGCCTGCGCGTGTTCGGCTACGGGCCGGACGACCGCGTCAACCTGCGCGACATGCTGCGCATGATCGCCCCGACCGACCGGGAACCGCTGGTGCGCCTCGCCCGGCAGATCCTGTACCAGGTTTCCGTCATCGCCACCGACGTGCCGATGACGCTGCCCGACGGGCGCTTCCGCATCATCCACGTCGAGGCCGAGCCCGAGTTCGACGAGCATGGCCATTGCTGCGCCTACACCGGCATCGTGCAGGACGTCACCGACCGCCGCATCGCCGAGGACCGCATCCGCCATCTGGCGAACTACGATGCGCTGACGAACTTGCCGAACCGGCGCCAGTTGATCTGGCGCGCCGAGCGCGCGCTCGAGTTCGGCCGCCGGTTGGGCCATCAGGTCGCGCTGCTGCTGATCGACCTCGACCGTTTCAAGGTGATCAACGACACGCTGGGCCATGCGGCCGGCGACGAGCTGTTGATGGAAGTGGCGTTCCGCCTGCGCGGCTGCGTGCGCCACTGCGAGCAGCTGTTCGAGGGCGTGATCGAGACCGCGGGTGCGCGCTCGCACCGCACGTTGGAGGCGGTCGGCCGCCTCGGCGGCGACGAGTTCGTCGCGCTGCTGCCCGAAGTCGCCGACGAGGCCGATGCGCAGCGGGTCGCCACGCGCATCCTCGAGGCCCTGCGCGAGCCGGTCGTCGTCGCGGGGCAGGACTGCTTCGCCACCGCCAGCGTCGGCATCGCGCTGTTCCCCCGCGACGGCAACACGGTGGCCGACCTGCTGCGCAATTCCGATGTCGCGATGTATGCGGTGAAGTCTCAAGGCCGCAACGACGCGTTGGTCTACACGCCGCGGCTCGCCGGCCGCGGGCGCGAGAAGCTGGCGCTGGAGAGCGCCCTCCACAAGGCGATCGAGCGCGATGAGCTGGTGCTGTACTACCAGCCGAAGGTGGACGTGCTGTCGGGCAGGATGGTCGGTGCCGAGGCCCTGATGCGTTGGCGCCGCGGGGACCTGCTGATCCAGCCGGCCGATTTCATCCCGGTCGCCGAAGAGACGGGCCTGATCGTGCCGATGAGCGAATGGGCGCTGCGCGAAGCCGCGCGCCAGGCGCGCCTGTGGGTCGACGCTTTCGGCTTCGCCGATTCGATCGCCGTCAACATGCCCAACCGGATGTTCGAGCGCACCGACCTGATCGAGCAGATCACCGCCGCCGTGCGCGAGGAAGGCATTCCGCACAGCATGATCCAGCTCGAGATCACCGAAACGGGCCTGATGAAGGACCTGCAGCGCGTGATCCCGTCGCTGCACCGCCTCACTGAGATCGGCGTGCAGATCGCCGTCGACGACTTCGGCACCGGATATTCCTCGCTCGCCTACCTGACGTCGCTGCCGATCTCCGAAGTCAAGATCGACCGCAGCTTCGTGCGCGACCTGGGCGTGCTGCCGCAGAGCCTGGCCGTGGTCACGGCCATCATCGCGCTCGCGAAGTCGCTGGATCTCAAGGTCGTGGCCGAAGGTGTCGAAAACCAGAGGCAACAGGACGTGCTGTACGGCGAAGGCTGCACGCTGATGCAGGGATTCCTGTTCAGCAAGCCGCTGCCGCCGGAAGACATCCAGCGCTGGCTCGAACAGGTCGCGTTGCCCAGGAAGGCGCCTTGGGTGCCGAGCCTCTCGAAGGTGCGCGACGATGTCGACGACGTGATCGACGTCGGCCGGCGTTCCTAGCCCGGCTTCCCGGCCCGGCCCGCCCGATGTTGCGCAGGTGCGGCCGATCCCGCCCGCCGAACCCGAAACGGTCTGTCTGATGCCCGCCGATCCGAAACGCGAAACCCCCCAACCCATGGCTTCTCCCCGGCCCTCGGCCGCCGAAACGGCGAAAGGCGCCCTGCGCCGCCTCGCGTTGTCGAAGCTGGAGCCGACGCCCGAAAATTACGCGCGGGCCTGGAGCGAAGAAGGCGGCGCGTCCGCCTCCGTGTCCGCGGCGCCCGCCGCCGCGCCGGCGAACGCGCGCGCGCGGCCGGTGGTCGACCGCATCGCCGCGCGTTTGTTCGACGACGCGGCGCAGCGCGAGCAGCTGGCGCAGTCGCTGCTGCAATCCGACTGGGATGCGGCGCGCGTGCTCGCCGAGCGGGCGGGCGACGCGCAACTTGCCCAGACGCAGGCGTGGACGCAGACCATCGAGAAGCTCGCCCGCGGCCTCGAACGCGGCGGCCGCCAGTGGACGGCGGCGCGCAAGAAAGACAGCTTGCAGCGTGTGCTGGAGGCCAACCGCAGCGACCTTTCCCGGCTGCAGCAGCGCATGAAGCAACTCGTCGCGTCCTGGGAGGGCGACGTCGCCGACGGGATGGTTCCCGTGGCCGATACGGCGCCCGAGGACGTTCCGGCGCCGCCGGCATCGACCGCCGGATCGCTCGACGCGGGCGCCGACCGCCCCGAGGCCGCAGGCTCGCCCGGCGGCTGGCCCGCCGCGCTCGGACATTACGACATCGCGTTGCGCAGCGCGCTGCCGCCGGGGGACGCCCGGGCCGATGCGGTCTCCGCCGAACTGCAGGAGCTGCTCGCCGAACTGCGGCGCGACGGCGTGACGCAGGCGCTGCTGGCGCAGACGGATGCGGTCTGCGCCCGTGCGCGTCGCCTGCTGTCCCATCGTCATCATCTGGTGGACGAGCTCCATCGCCTGGCCACGCAGATGAGCGCCGGCCTGGTCGAAGTGGCCGAGGACGGCAGCTGGGTGAAAGGGCAGGCCGAAAGCCTTCGGCGCAGCCTCGACCAATCCGTGCCGAGCGTCCGCTCGGTGCGCGCGGCGGGCGAAATGCTTGCCCAGGCCCGGGTGCGCCAACGGCGGGTGAAGGAGGAGCGCGACAAGACGCGCGTCGCGCTCAAGGATGCGATCCAGCAGATGCTGACCGAACTCGATCAGCTGGGCGACCACACCGGCCGCTTCGCCGACAGCGTCGCGCAGTACGTGGACACGGTCGCCAGCGCCGACTCTCTCGAGAGCCTCGCCGGCGTCGTGCGCCAGATGGTCGAAGAGAGCAAGGCGGTGCACGGGATCGTCAGCCAGACCCAAGAGCGCCTGCGCGATGGCCACGAGCGCGCGGCCGAGCTCGAGGCCCAGGTGCGGGCGCTGGAAGGCGAGCTGCGCCGCTTGTCGGACGAGGTGTCGACCGACGTGCTGACCGAAGTCGCGAACCGCCGCGGCCTGATGCAGGCGTTCGACGCCGAAACGGCGCGTCTCCAGCGCCAGGGAGGCGACCTCGCGATCGGCCTGCTCGACATCGACAACTTCAAGAAGCTGAACGACACGCTGGGCCACGCGGTCGGCGACACGGCGCTGAAGTCGCTCGCCGCGCATGTGCGGGAACAGCTTCGGCCGGTCGACATCGTCGCCCGCTTCGGCGGCGAGGAGTTCGTGGTGCTGCTGCCCGGCACGGCCGTGGATGAGGCCCAGCTCACGCTGACGCGCCTTCAGCGCACGCTCACTGCGAGCCTGTTCATGCATGAGGGCCGCGAAGTGTTCGTCACATTCTCCGCCGGCGTGACGCAGTACAGGCCCGGCGAAGTGCTGGAAGCGGCGCTCGAACGCGCGGACGAGGCCTTGTACGAAGCCAAGCGCACCGGGAAGAACCGCACCTGCATCGGATGACGCGCGGCGCCCCGCGGCCCATGCACCCGGCGGATGTCCAGGCTCTGGCCGAAGCGGTTCGCTTGATCTGGCGTCCGGGCATCGGCGCGCGCCTGGCCCGCTTGGCCGGCGCTCCGATCGAGAGGCTGATCGGCTTCCTGCCGGCGCGCGCGCCGTCGATGGCGCGCGCCGCGGCGGGCCGCGCGGTCCACGCGGCTTTGCGGCTTTCGCTCAAGACGCTGGCCTTCCGCGATGCGCACGCCCCGGGCATGCCCCCGCCTCCTTCGAACGGGTGGCACAAGGCGGCGGGAGCTTTCAGCGGCGCGGTCGGCGGCGCGTTCGGCTTCGGGGCGTTGGCGATCGAATTGCCGGTTTCGACGACGATCATGATGCGCTCGATCGCCGACGTCGCGCGCAGCGAAGGCGCCGACCTCGCGGATCGGCGGATCCAGCTCGAATGCGTGATGGTGCTGGGGCTCGGCGGCCGGCCAGGCGCCGAGGCGCCGGAGTTCGGCTACTTCGCGGTGCGTGAAGCGGCGGCGCGCGCGGTGTCGAGCGCTTCCGCCCACGCAGCGCGGCACGGGTTGGCGAAGAATGGGGCGCCCGCGTTGGTTCGGCTGATCGCGCTGATCGCCGACCGCTACGGCGTCAACGTCACCCAGAAAATCGCCGCGCAGGCGATGCCGATGATCGGCGCCGCGGGCGGCGCGGCGATCAACCTGATCTTCATCGATCATTTCCAGGCGATGGCGCGCGGGCATTTCACATTGCGGCGGCTGGAACGCAAATACGGCGAGGCGGTCGTGCGCACGATGTTCGACGAGCTCGCCGCCCGGCCCGGTTGAACGCCGACCGCGGCCGAACGGCCGTGTCGCTCGCCCCCGAACGCGTCCCCCCACGTTCAAAGGAGGGGGTGCGGCATTTATTAAGCCATCTTTAAGTCAAAATCCCCTCCCGGATTCCAAGCTATTCGCTGGCACGAATTCACAACTCAATCAATCGAGAGGTTTTCATGATTCGACATTCCATCGCTTCGGCCGTCGTCGGCACCGCGCTGAGCGCCGTCGCGTTCTCGGCGTCCGCCGCCCCCGTCACGTTCTTCGGCCAAGACCTGAACACCAGCGGCGATCCGAGCCAGGTCGCGCCGACCAATTCCACGTCGGCGCGCAACGCTTTCTTCGGCAACCTGCAAGGCGTGGGCACCGAAACCTTCGAAAGCTTCCCCTCCGGCGCCACGCCGCCGCTGGCCGTCACGTTCCCCGGCGCGGGCACCGCGACGCTGACGGGCGCCATCTCCATCGGCAGCGGCAACGACGGTTCGGGCCGTTATGCGATCTCCGGCAGCAACTACGTCTACGCCAACACCGACTCGTTCAACATCGCGTTCTCGGCCCCGATCGCCGCGTTCGGCTTCTACGGCATCGACATCGGCGACTTCGGCGGCCAGTTGAGCCTGTCGCTGACCGACGTTCATGGCATCACGAGCACGATCATCGTCCCGAACACGATCGGCCAGAACGGCGACACCAGCGGGTCGGTGCTGTACTTCGGTTTCTACGACACGACGGACACCTACACGTCGATCTCGTTCAACGACAGCACGACGGCCGACGTGTTCGGCTTCGACGATTTCTCGATCGGCTCCAACAAGCAGGTCGTGCCGACGATTCCCGAACCCTCGTCGTGGCTGCTGATGGCGCTGGGCCTCGCGGCCGTCGGTTTCGTCGCGCGTCGCCGCGGCAGCGACAAGTCGACCGGCGCGCTCTCGCTGGGCTGAGCAAGCTGAACCGGAGGAGGGCCCCCGTGGCCCCTCTT
>JBEVLR010000042.1:0-3671 GCA_040509075.1 Burkholderiaceae bacterium
CGACAGGCCCGCGGCCGCGGCCCGCACGGCGGGCGCGAGCGCATCCGCGCCTTCGAGCAGCCTGCACGCGAGCGGCAGCAGCGCGGCGCCGGCGGAGCTCAGCGAGACGCGGCGCTGGCTGCGCTCGAACAGCCGCGCGCCGAGCGCCGCCTCCAGGCGCTGGATCGCCTGCGTGAGCGGCGGCTGCGTCATCGCCAGCCGCGCGGCGGCGCGGCCGAAGTGGCATTCTTCCGCCAGCACGGCGAACTGGCGCAGCTGGCGGAGGTCGAACGGGGGATCGGTCACGGCGTCGTTCCATCGATTCGCGCGAGATATCAATCAAGCACGATGAATCTATTGGACACGCATTTTCGCCCGCCCGATACTCGGCGCTCCCCGCCTGCGGACGAACACGCCCAGGAACGCGCCGCGGGCCCACGATCCCCCTGATCCGAAGGAGACCGCCATGGCGTCGAACCGCCGCTCGAAGAACATCACCGAAGGCGTCGCGCGCGCGCCCAACCGCTCGATGTATTACGCGATGGGATATCAGGAAGCCGACTTCGGCAAGCCAATGATCGGCGTCGCCAACGGCCATTCGACGATCACCCCGTGCAACTCCGGCCTGCAGCCGCTGGCCGACGCGGCGGTCGACAGCCTGAAGGCGTTCGGCGCCAACGCGCAGCTGTTCGGCACGCCCACGATCTCGGACGGCATGGCGATGGGCACGGAGGGCATGAAGTACAGCCTCGTCTCGCGCGAAGTGATCTCCGACTGCGTGGAGACCTGCGTCGGCGGCCAGTGGATGGACGGGGTGATGGTGATCGGCGGCTGCGACAAGAACATGCCCGGCGGCATGATGGGGATGCTGCGCGCGAACGTGCCGGCGATCTACGTCTATGGCGGCACGATCATGCCGGGCCGCTACAAAGGCGAGGACCTGAACATCGTCAGCGTGTTCGAGGCCGTCGGCCAGTTCTCGGCCGGCAAGATGGGCGAGGAGGATTTCCGCCAGATCGAGCGCCGCGCCATCCCCGGCCCCGGCTCGTGCGGCGGCATGTACACCGCCAACACGATGTCGTCGTCGTTCGAGGCGCTGGGCATGAGCCTGCCGTATTCGTCGACGATGGCCAACGTCGAGGGCGAGAAGATCGAGAACACGCGCGAATCGGCGCGCGTGCTGGTCGAAGCGGTGAAGGCCGACCTGAAGCCGCGCGACATCGTCACGAAGAAGGCGATCGAGAACGCGGTCGCCGTGATCATGGCCACCGGCGGCTCCACGAACGCGGTGCTGCATTTCCTGGCGATCGCGCATGCCGCCGAGGTGGAATGGACGATCGACGACTTCGAGCGGATCCGCAAACGCACGCCGGTGCTGTGCGACCTGAAGCCGAGCGGCCGGTTCCTCGCGATCGACCTCCACCGCGCCGGCGGCGTCCCGCAGGTGATGAAGCTGCTGCTCAACGCCGGGCTGCTGCACGGCGACTGCGTCACCGTCACCGGCAAGACGATCGCCGAGGCGCTCGCCGACGTGCCCGACCGGCCGCGCGCCGACCAGCAGGTGATCCGCACCATCGAGGACGCGATGTACGCCGACGGCCACCTCGCGATCCTGCGCGGCAACCTCGCCACGGAGGGCTGCGTCGCCAAGATCACCGGCCTGAAGAATCCCGTCATCACCGGCCCGGCCCGCGTGTTCGAGGACGAACAATCGGCCCTGGCCGCGATCATGGCGGGCAAGATCGTCGCGGGCGACGTGATGGTGCTGCGCTACCTCGGCCCCAAGGGCGGCCCCGGCATGCCCGAGATGCTCGCGCCGACCGGCGCGCTGATCGGCCAGGGCCTGGGCGAATCGGTGGGCTTGATCACCGACGGCCGCTTCTCGGGCGGCACGTGGGGCATGGTCGTCGGACACGTCGCGCCCGAAGCCTACGAAGGCGGCGCGATCGCGCTCGTGCGCGAAGGCGACTCGATCACGATCGACGCGCACAAGCTGGTGCTGGAGCTGCATGTTCCCGACGACGAACTCGCCGCCCGCCGCGCCGCCTGGCGCCAGCCGGCCCCGCGCTACACCCGCGGCGTGCTCGCGAAGTTCGCGCGCAGCGCCTCGAGCGCGAGCTCGGGCGCGGTGCTCGACAAGTTCGATTGAGACGGCGCGCCGCAGCCGCGGCGCCGCGGGCGCCTCGATTTAGGGGGAACGGGCGGCCGCGGGCCGATCCGATGCCCCGGCGCCGCGCCGTCCGACCTAGACTCGCGTTCGCCTGGAACCGCAGGCATCCGCCCACCGAGAGGAACCGCATGGCCGATCCGACGCCCGCCATCCCGCCGCCCCGGCCGCCCGCGCCGCCGTCGCCCGCCAGCAGCGGCACGCTGCTGGCCACGCTGGTGCTGGTCACGCTGCCGGCCAGCGCGCTGATCCTGTGGCTGAAGCCGCTCGAAGAGCACCCGATGGTCGGCCTGTCCATCCTGGCGATCTTCGGCATCATGATCCTGTTCGGCGCGCTGGCGCTGACCGCGACGGTGTTCGAGCGCCTGTCCCTGAGCTGCAGCACCGAACCGCTGGCGCTGCCGCCGGGGTCGATCCGCGCGACCATCGCGCTGGCGCTGATCGTGCTGTTCGCGATGATCTCGGTGATGCTCTACCGGTCGCTGAACCAGCCCTACGTCGTCGAACACCTGGGCTACGAGCAGAAGACCGCCCTCGTGCAGGAACCGAAGAACCAGGTCCTGGGCGTGCTGCCCGAACCCTGCGCGCCGCGCCCGGCGTCCGCGCCGGCCACCGCCTGCAAGGCCGAGGACATGCTCTACACCGTGCACCTGCGCCTGCCCGCCGGCGCCGAGTCGACGGATCTCGCCAAGCAATTGTTGATCATCATCGGCACGCTGATGACCTCGGTGACCAGCTTCTATTTCGCGTCGCGCAGCAACGACGCGACGACGAAGACGCTGGCCGCCGCGCTGGGCGCCGCCGCCGGGCCGGCCGCGACGCCCGCGCCCGCCGCGAAAGCCGCCGACGGAACGCCGCCCGCCGACGCGCACGGCGACGGCGACGGCCACGAAGATGGTTGCGACGCCCCCATCACGAACCCGACGTCCGACGTCGACCTGCCGCCGGCCATGGGCGGCGTCGCGACCGCCTGCGCGCCGGCCGGCCGGGGAGCCGCCTCATGACGTTCAACCTCACCTGGATGCCCACGGCGCTGCGGGAGGCCGGCCTCAAGGTCGCGCTCGAACCGGGATGGGAAACCCGCGGCCGCGCCGAGATGGGCGAAGTGCTCGGCGTGATCTGCCACCACACCGCCGGCCCGCTGAACGGCAACATGCCCAGCCTGGCCACGATCCGCGATGGCCGCTCCGGCCTGCCTGGCCCGCTGGCGCAGCTCGGGCTGGGGCGCGACGGCACGTGGTACGTGATCGCCGCGGGCCGCTGCAACCACGCGGGCGCCGGCGAGTGGCAGGGGCTGACCAACGGCAACGGCAATTTCATCGGCATCGAAGCCGAGAACACGGGGTTGCCGCACGACAGCCCGTGGCCCGCGGTGCAGCTGGACGCCTACCGCCATGGCGTCGCCGCGGTCCTGGCGCACGCCGGCCGCCCGGCGCTGTTTTGCGCGGGCCACAAGGAATACGCGCTGCCCAAGGGACGCAAGAGCGATCCGGAATTCGACATGGACGCCTTCCGCCGCGACGTC
>JBEVLR010000043.1:0-4346 GCA_040509075.1 Burkholderiaceae bacterium
CGCGGCGTCGATGTCGGCGGCCGCGCCGCGCGCGACCGCGCCCAGCAGGCGCGCGTCGATCGGCGAATGCTTCGCGAACGTCTGGCCGGATTGCGCGTCGCGGCGCTCGCCGTCGATCACCGGTCGGCCGTCGATGCGCAGCGCCGCGGCGCGGTCGGCCCAGTTCGGCTGCGGGGGGGAGGTGGTGGTGCGCATGGCGATCTTTCTGTGAAGCCGGGTCGGGCGGGGTCAGGGCGCCGGCCGTCGGGCCGAGGCGGCTTGCGCGCTTCGGCGCCGTTCGACGCGCGCGGCTCCGAGGCTGGCGAACGCCACGCAGACCGCCACCGCGACGATGATCACGGTGGCCACCGCGTTCACGCTCGGATCGAGCCCGAGGCGCGCGCGCGAGAAGATGACCAGCGGCAGGGTCGTCGCGCCCGGGCCGCTGAGGAAGGCGGAGACGACGACGTCGTCGAGCGACAGGCTGAACGTCAGCAGCCAGGCGGAGACGAGCGACTGCGCGATCATCGGCAGGGTGACGAGCGTGAAGGCCTGCCAGGGCCGCGCGCCCAGGTCCATCGCCGCCTCCTCGAACTGCGGGTTCAGGCCGCGCAGGCGCGCCTGCACGACGACCGCCGCATACGACATGCCGATCATCAGGTGGCCCAGCCAGATGGTCAGCAGGCCGCGTTCGGGGAAGCCGACCGCGCGCTGCATCGCCACCAGCATCAGCAGCAGCGACAGGCCCTGGATCACCTCCGGCATCACCAGCGGCGCGCTGACCATGCCCGAAAAGAACGTGCGGCCGCGGAAGCGCTTGGCCTTGGCAAGCGAGAACGCGGCCATCGTGCCGAGCGCGACGGAGCCCGTGGCCGACAGCAGCGCGATCTTCATCGACAGCCGCAGGCCGTTCAGGAGCTCGGCGTCGCCGGCGAGCTTCGCGTACCACTCGAGCGAGAAGCCGCCCCATTGCGAGGCCAGGCGCGAATGGTTGAACGAGAACACGATCAGCGCGAGCATCGGCAGGTACAGGAACAGGAATCCCGCCGCCAGCCACGCGCGGCCGAAGCCCTTGGCGAGCGCGGCGCCGGACGGCCGGGCGGCGCTCACGAGCCCTTCTCCTGCGATTCGGCCTGGTACTTGTTGAAGATCGCCAGCGGCAGCACGATGAGCAGCACCAGCACGACGGCCACGGCGGAAGCCACCGGCGGGTCGTTGTTGCTGAAGTTCTCGTCCCAGATCACGCGGCCGATCATCAGCGTCTGCGGGCCGCCGAGCAATTCGGGGGTCACGTACTCGCCGACGCACGGGATGAACACCAGCATCGAGCCGGCGACGATGCCCGCCAGCGACAGCGGCACGGTCACGGTCCAGAACGCGACCCAAGGCGTGGCTCCGAGGTCGGAGGCCGCCTCGAGCAGGCGCAGGTCCATCTTCGACAGGCTCGCGTACAGCGGCAGGATCATGAACGGCAGGTAGGTGTAGGTCATGCCGACCAGCAGCGAGAACGTGGTGTGCATCAGCTGGCCCCGCGCCTCGATGGCGCCGATCGCGAGGAGCAGCCGGTCGGCATGCAGCCACACGATCGACCGCGCCGCCCAGCCGCCGTCGTCGAGCAGGCCCTTCCACGCGTAGACGCGCAGCAGGAAAGACGTCCAGAACGGCAGCATCACCAGCATCAGCAGCATCGGTTGCAGCGACGCCCGCGCGCGCGCCATGAAGTAAGCGAACGGGTAGCCGATGAACAGGCACAGCGCCGCCGTGCAGGCCGCGTATTTCAGGCTGACCAGGTAGGCATGCAGGTACAGCCCCTCGGTCGCGACGAAGACGTAGTTCGCGTACTTCAGCGCGAGCCTGACCGTGCCGTCGGCGACCGTCACCACGTCCTGCACCGCGACGCCGCCCATCTCGGAGAAGGAGTACTTCACCACGATCAGGAACGGCGCCAGGAAGAACACCAGCAGCCAGGCGAACGGCACGCCGATCAGCACGCCGCGGCCGCGCCCGCGCCACCACCCCGGCCGCCGGCCCGTTCCCCTCGACGATCCCCTGCGCGGATCCCGGCCCGCGTTCATCGCGTGAGCACCACGTGCGCTTGGGCCGACCAGGCGGCCCAGACGGCGTCGCCCCGGTTGAAGCCGTCTTCGCGGTGGCGCGCGGTGTTGGCCATGCTGACCGCCAGCATGCGGCCGCTCGCGAGCCTGAGGCGGTAGACCGTGGACGCGCCGAAGTAGGACAGCTCCTGGATCACGCCGGCCGCGGCGTTGAACTCGTCCGCCGGCTTCTCGCGCTGCCGCGCGATCTTCTCGGGCCGCAGCGCGATGGTGACCGGCATGCCCAGCGCGCCGGTGATGCCGTGCCCGACGTGGTGCCGGCAGTCGGCGCAATCGACGACCGCGTGGTCGGGCTGGTCGACCGTGACGGTGCCTTCCATCAGGTTGACGTTGCCGATGAAGTCGGCCACGAAACGGGTCGCGGGCATCTCGTAGACCTCGGCCGGCGCGCCGACCTGCACGAAGCGGCCCTCGCTCATCACCGCGATGCGCGAGGCCATCGTCATCGCCTCTTCCTGGTCGTGCGTGACCATCACGCAGGTCACGCCGACCTGCCCGATGATGCCGACCAGCTCGATCTGCGTCTGCTCGCGCAATTTCTTGTCGAGCGCGCCGAGCGGCTCGTCCAGCAGCAGCAGCTGCGGCTGTTTGGCGAGGCTGCGGGCGAGCGCCACGCGCTGCTGCTGGCCGCCCGACAGCTGGTGCGGCTTGCGCTTGGCGAATTGGCCGAGCTGGACGAGCTTGAGCATGGCGTCGACGCGCTCCGCGATCTCTGCCTTCGGCCGCTTGTCGCGCCGCAGGCCGAACGCGATGTTGTCCCACACCGTCAGGTGCGGGAACAGCGCGTACGACTGGAACATCATGTTCAGCGGCCGCTCGTACGGCGGCAGGCCGGCCATGTCGCGGCCGTCGAGGACGATGCGGCCCGAGGTCGGCGTCTCGAAACCGGCGAGCATGCGCAGCAAGGTGGTCTTGCCGCAGCCCGACGAGCCGAGAAGGGCGAAGATTTCGCCCTTGGCGATGTCGAGGGTGACGTGGCTGACGGCCCGGTAGCCGCCGAAATCCTTGACCACGTCCTGAATCTGCAGGAACGTCGCGTTGCCGGCGCTTGGTTTCATGGGGTCTCGCCGCCTCCTCGCGGCACGGGTTCGATGTCGATGCGGTTCAGATCCAGCCGCGCGCCCGGACGTCGGCCAGCGTCAGGTCCAGGCAGCGGCGGGCGATGCCGGCCAGTTCGTCGATCTGCGCCCGCGTGATCACCAGCGGCGGCGCGACGATCATGCGGTCGCCGACCGCGCGCATCACGAGCCCGTTCTCGAAGCAGTGGCCGCGGCAGATCATGCCGACTTCGAGCTCGGCGGGGAACGGCGTCGCGCGCGCCTTGTCCTTGACCATCTGCAGCGCGCCCATGAGCCCGCAGGTCTGCGCGTCCCCCACGAGCGGATGATCGCGCAAGGCCGCGAACGCGTCCGCGAGGTGGGGGCCGACGTCGTCGCGCACGCGCTCGACGAGCCCGAGCTCCCGGATCAGCCGGATGTTGGCCACCGCCACCGCGCACGCCACCGGATGCCCGGAGTAAGTGTAGCCGTGGTTGAAGTCGCCGCCGCGCTCGATCAGCAGGTCGGCGACGCGGTCGCCCACCATCACCCCGCCGAGCGGGACGTAACCCGAGGTGACGCCTTTGGCGAACGTCATCAGGTCCGGCTCGACGCCGAAGGTCTCGCAGCCGAACCAGCGGCCGGTGCGGCCGAAGCCGCAGATCACCTCGTCGCTGACCAGCAGCACGTCGTACTTGCCGCAGATGCGCTGGATCTCGGGCCAGTAGGTGGCGGGCGGCACGATCACGCCGCCGGCGCCCTGCACCGGCTCGCCGATGAAGGCGGCGACCCGGTCGGCGCCGATCTCGAGGATCTTCGCCTCCAGCGTGCGCGCCGCCTCCAGGCCGAATTCATCGGGCGTCGCGCCGCGCCCCAGCTCGTGCCAGTGCGGCTGTTCGACGTGCGCGACGTCGGGGATCGGCAGGCCGCCCTGCGCATGCATGCCGGCCATCCCGCTGAGCGATGCGCCGGCCATCGTCGAGCCGTGATAGCCGTTGCGGCGTCCGATGACCACCCTGCGGGAAGGCTGGCCCGCCAGGTCCCAGTAGCGCCGCACCATGCGGACGACGGTGTCGTTGCCCTCCGAGCCCGACCCCGCGAAGAACACGCGCCCGAAGCCCGGCGGCGCGACCTCGGACAGCAGCTCGGCGAGTTCGATCGCAGGCGGCGTCGCGGTGTTGAAGAACGCGTTGTAGTACGGCAGCTCCGACATCTG
>JBEVLR010000044.1:0-19964 GCA_040509075.1 Burkholderiaceae bacterium
GAAAAAGACTCCCGCCCTCGTTCTTCCGCGTTCCGCGGCGGCCGTGCTCGCCGCGCTCGCCATGAGCGTCGTCGCGTCCGCGGCGCGGGCCCCCGATGAACGGGCGATCACCAACATCGCGCCGGCCGCGAGCGCGGCGAGCGCCGCCCTGGCGCGCCGCACGCTGAAGTTCAACACGCGGCACGACGTGGCGGCGATGCTGACCTCGCGCCGGGCCGCGCCGATCCCATACGGTTGGAAGGCCGATGTCCGTTTCGCCGGCCAGACCGGGATGCACCGCTGCGAGTTCGACGCGCCGAAGACGTCGATACAAGTCCGCGAGGGCGAAACCGCGGTGATGACGATCCGCTGCACGACGCCCTGGCAGCTGTACGACAACGGGCTGGCCTTCGAGGCGTTCGAGGGCGGCCGCAAGGCGGCCGAGGGGATCTTGCGGCCCTGACCGCTCGTGCGCCCGGCCGCGGCGATGCGCAGTTAGGGTCGAACCGCCGTTTGAACGGGTTCTTCCACGGCGCGCGACGCGTCGCCGCCGATCGCCTGCGCGCCATGGACGGCAGAGTGCCCGTGCGATTTCGAGAGAAGCTGCGCGAGCAGCTGCCCGCGCATCAGCAAGGCGGCCGCCTGCGCGGGGGCCGGGCCGCCCTCCAGTCCGGCGGCTTGCGCCGCGCGCAGCGTGCGCCGCAGGGCATCGAGGTCGCCTTGCTCGGCGGCGCGCCGCAACGCGACCGCCAGCAGCAAGGGCGCGACCTCGTCTTGACGTTCGCCGCTTTGCCGCGACAGGCCCGAGCACCACGCGCTGCGCGGATCGTCCATGTTCAGCACGGCCAGCATGGCGGCGCCCGAGCCGGCACCGCCATCGGCGCCGCGGCGGCCGCCCGGCTTGCGTCCGAGCAGCGCTGCCGGCGGCAGGCGATTCGGCATCAGCATGGCGGCGCACAGGAACCCGAAGACATAGGTGGCGTGATAGCAGCTCGAAAGAATGTGCCGTCGCGCTTGTCCGGACGGCACGCCTTCCGTGCGTTCGGGATCGAACCCCTTGCCCGGCAAGAAGCCCAGCGCATCCTGCACTTCGGCCAGCCTGCCGAACGCGAACAGGGCGGCCGGCTGCCACCGGAGTCCGAGCATGGGCCAGGCCCACAGCACTTCCGCCGCGAGGTCGTGGTCGTGGGTGTCGAGCGCGAATCCCAAAGCGGCGGCGGCATCGGCTCCGATGTCCGCGCGGCGCCTGGACGCGACGAGCGGGCGCCGCCCGGCGTCGCTCGCGTAGAGCACGGCGTGGGTGAGCGCGTAGATGTCGGTCCGGCTCGCCTGCAGAACGTCGAGCGGCCGGCCGAGCGCGGAGGCGGCCAGCGCCGACGCGTGGGCCCGGGGCGATGGCATGCCGAACGGCCAGATCCGTTCCAGCCACTCGTGCTCCAGCGTTCGATGGGGCAGGCGTTCGGGCCGCTGGGCCCGGCCCGTCCGCAAGCTGGCCCGCAGCAATTCGTCGAAGGACGGATCCCGGTGGCCGAGGTCGCCGATCAGGACGTGGCCCATCGAATGATCCATCGCGTTCGACGGATCCATGCACAGCGCGGCCTGCACGTCCGCGCCGCGCGCCAGCGGAATCAGGCGCTCGGCCAGCGCGCCGACGGCGGCATCGACGTCGCGCCACGCCGTCCGCAGCGGCGCCGCCACATGCAGCAGCATGGCGGTCTCGGCGACGACCTTGGCCGCCAGGCCGCCGGCGTCCGCGCCGGCGCCGGCGCCGAACGCGGAGCTCGCCGTGCCGCGGCCGATCGCGGCGGACTCGATGTCGTCCACGACCCGCCCGGCGAAATCGAGCGCCACGACGAGCCGCCGCGCGAGATCGGCGGCCAGCCGTCCCGGATCGGTCGTCGGCATCGGTGCGGCGCGCCGACGCTTCAGCGTTCCTGGTTGATCTTCCCGGCGATCTCGCTGAGGCCGATCACGTAGGGCTCCGGCGGGATGCAGATGTCCATGCACTTGCGGCCGATGATGGCGCCGATGCTGTCGCCGTTCAATGCCGCGCGCGCGCCGAACTTGCTCAGGATCCGTCCGACCGCTTCGAAATCGATGGCCTTGGATTCCACCAGGGCGCGCGCAACTTCGTTTTGCAGTTCGCTTCGTTGATTTGACATGTCGTGCCTCTTTCTGCTGTCGTTGACCTCCGCCGGTGGAGAAGGTCACCGGAACACCCGGCCGATGCACCATAGACCCCGCAGGTCGCCGCGGCAAGACGCGGGGCGCGTCGAACTAGGGAGAAGGCCGCGGCGATTCCCGATCTAGGGGGGCGAGGTCGGATCGACCGGCCCCGCGCCGGCGGTCAGAACGTGTAGCCCGCCGCCACGGCCGCGCCGGACAGCGGCTCGAGCAGGTTCAACAGGCCGCGCAGCGGACCGTAGCGGTTCGCCACTTTGGTCGCATAGCCGAAAAAGCGCGGCAGGTCCTCGCTGTAGCGCGGCTTGCCGTCGCGGAGCTTCAGGCGGCAGAACAGGCCCAGGATCTTCAGGTGACGCTGCAGCCCCATCCATTCGGCGGCGCGCCAGAATTCGCCGAAGTCTTCGCCGACGGGCAGGCCGGCCTTGCGCGCGCCTTGCCAGTAGCGCACCGCCCAGTCGAGTTCCCGCTCCTCGTCCCACGAGATGAACGCGTCGCGCAGCAGCGATGCGAGGTCGTAGGCGATCGGGCCGCGCACCGCGTCCTGGAAATCGAGCACGCCGGGGTTGGGCTCGCACACCATCAGGTTGCGCGGCATCCAGTCGCGATGCACCGCGAGCTGGGGCTGGGCGAGCGCGCTGTCGATCAGGCGCTGGCTGACGTCCGCCCAGATCTTGCGTTCCTTGTCGTTCCAGGCGCGGCCGAACGTGCGCGTGACGCACCATTCGGGGAACAGCGCCATTTCGCGCCGCAGCATCGCGTCGTCGTAGCGCGGCAGGTCGGCCGGGTCGATGCGCCGCTGCCACTGGATCAACGCGCCGATCGCGTCGAGCATCAGCGCGTCCGCTTTTTGCGGCCCGGCGGCGGCGAGCGCGGCGAGGTAGGGCGTTTCCCCCAGATCGTCGAGCAGCAGGAAACCCAGCGCCGGGTCGGACTCGATCACGCGCGGTCCGTGCAATCCGGCGTCGCGGATCCGCGCGCCGATGCGCACGAACGCGGCGACGCCGCCGCCGGGATCGGGCGAATCCATCACGATGAAGCTCCGCGCCGGCGATCCGTTCCCGGCGCCGCCGTCGACGCGGAAATAGCGGCGCGAGCTGGCGTCGGCGGACGCCAGGCGCAGCGACCCCGCATCGAGCCGGTGGCGCGGGGCGATCGCCTCGAACCAATGCGCGAACGCGCGTTCGCGCGCCGGGGCCGCCCAGGTGGGCGGCGTGCCGGCGGCGGCCGAATCGGCGGGGCCGGGAAAGACGTCGGTCATCGAATGCGGGGCCCGGGGAAAAAACGCCGCGGCGTCCGGAAGGCGCCTTTGGCGAACACCCCGCGCCATCCAAGGAGGGTCGTGGATAATCGCCATTCTAATAATCCTCCTGCGTCAGACGGGCGGGTCGGGCCCGCCGAAGCGGCGTCGGCGCGCCGCCCGCCGCGCGCGCAGCCCCCGCGCTTCGCCCGATGCCAGGCGCTTGTCGTCACCCTGCCCATCCAGCCCGCGTGTTGCGTTTTCCCTCCTTGCGCCGCCTTTTCCATCCGCCGTTCGCGCTCGCGCCGCTCGCCGCGGCGGCGGCGCTGTGCGCATTCGCGGCGGACTCCGGCGCGCAGGCGCTGCCGCGGGTGCGGCCGACGCCGCTGCCCGCGCTGCGCACGACCACCGACATCGCGCCGCCTCCGGTCACGCTGACCGCCGACGATGTCGTCAGCCACATCGGTGGCCTCGCGCAGGCGAGCGGCAACGTCGAACTCAAGCGCGACGACCTCGACCTGCGCGCCGACTTGCTGAGCTACGACCAGCTCAGCGACACCGCGCACGCGCAAGGCCACGTGCGCATCGACCGCGGCCTCGACTGGTTCAGCGCCGATCGCCTCGACCTCGAACTGACGCGGTCGGCCGGCACGCTGCTGGGAACCGAATTCGAGATCGGCGCCCGCAAGGCGGGCGGCCATGCGCAGCGGGTCGAGCTGGTCGACCGCGACCACACGACGGCCTACGCCGCCGACTATTCGAGCTGCCCGCGCGACACGCCGCGTCCGCCCGACTGGATCATCACCGGCGACCGCATCGACATCGACACCTCGACCAACGAAGGCAAGGCCACGCACGCGGTGCTGCGCTTCCTCGGCGTGCCGATCCTCGCGGCCCCGTCGCTCACGTTCCCGGTCACGGCCGACCGCAAATCGGGATGGCTGCCGCCGACCCTGGACTTCAGCCTCAACAGCGGCCTCGCGCTCGGGGTCCCGTATTACTGGAACATCGAGCCCAACCTCGACGCGACGCTGACGCCGGCGATCATCACCAAGCGCGGCGCCCAGCTGACCACCGAGCTGCGCTACCTGCGTCCGAGCGACCTCGGCCAGGTCACGGCCACCGCGTTGCCGGACGACCGCGTCGCGGGTTTTTCGCGCGGCTCGGTCCAATGGGCGCATGAAGGCGCGCGCAGCGACTGGCTCACCTACAGCGCGCGCGTGCAGCGCGTTTCGGACGACTTGTACTGGAAGGATTTCCCGAACCAGATGCCGGCGTTGACGCAGCGGCTGCTGCCGGCCGACCTGTCGGGCACGCGGCGCTTCCTGCCGTTCGGCGAGGCGGGCGAGATCGACGCGTATGCGCGCGTCCAGCGGTTCCAGACGCTGCAGGATCCGCAGGAGAACGACGCGGCCGCCGACATCCAGTCGCCCTATCAGCGTTCGCCGCAGATCGGCTTGCGGGGCAACGTCACGCTGGGGCATCGGCTGCGCTTCGACTTCGAGACCGAGGCCGACCGTTTCGACCTGTCCCAGAAGGCGCCCGGCGACACCCGCGTCGGCGGCACGCGCGCGGACGCGATTGGCGCGGTCTCGCGCGAATTCGATTTCGACTGGGGACGCATCGTGCCGCGCATCGCGCTCAACGGCGCGACCTACCACACCGACGCCGACGCCGCCGGCGGCCGCGTCGACGCCACCCGCTGGATCCCGACCTTCTCGACCGACAGCACGTTCGGCTTCGAGCGCCGGGCGACGCTGTTCGGCCGCGACCTCGTGCAGACGCTCGAGCCGCACCTGCTCTACGTGCTGACGCCGTACCACGACCAGTCCAAACTGCCGATCTACGACACCGCGGCGAAGGACTTCAACGAGGTCTCGATCTACAGCGACAACCCGTTCACCGGCATCGACCGCATCGCGGACGAGAACCAGCTGACCGCTGGCGCGACGACCCGCTACAACGACGCATCCAACGGCCGCGAACTGCTCAAGCTCGGCGTCGCGCAACGCTTCCTGTTTAAGAACCAGGCGCTGACGCCCGACGGGTCGCCCGATCACCGCAAGATCTCCGACCTGCTGCTGTACGGCTCGTCGTCCGCGATGGAGCACTGGAGCTTCGACGGCACGGTCGACCTGAACCTGTCCTCGGGCGGAACGCAGAACGCCGTCGTCAGCACGCGCTACCACCCGGGGCCCTTCAAGTCGATGAGCCTGACCTACCGCTACGCGCGCGGATCGAGCGAGGCCTACGAGGTGGCCGGCCAGTGGCCCGTCTATCACCGCGAACCCGGTTCCGACCGCGACCATGGCTGCGGCGGGACGCTCTACGCGGTCGGCCGCGTCGATTACAGCGTGACGGACAGCCGGGCCACCTACGCGATCGGAGGCTTCGAATACGACGCCGGCTGCTGGATCGGGCGCGTGATGGTCGAGCGCACCTCCACCGGACGCAACGAAAGCACGACCCATCTGGTGCTGCAGCTGGAACTCAACGGCCTGTCGACGCTCGGGACGGGGTCGCTCCGGGTTCTGAAAGACAATGTGCCCGGCTACCAGCCCCTGCGCAACGATCCCGGCGCTCCGGCCGATCCGCTGAATTCACAATGAGAGCTCGCTTGAAGTCCAAATTTCCGGCCTTGGCCGCCGCGGGGCTCGCTTTCCTCGCGGCCGCCCCCGCCTTCGCGCAAAGAGTGACCGAGCTCGGCCCGGCGGGCCCCGCCGCCGCGGCCTCCGCGGCGCGCTTCGGGGCCGGGCCGCGCGGCAAGCCCGCCACGCAGCCGGGCGATTACATCGTGGCGGTCGTCAACGACGAGTCGGTCACGGCCAACGAAGTGCAGCGGCAGATGGCGAAGTCGCGCGAGGAGGACGCCGACAAGGGCGGCCTGCAGCCGACCCAGGCCGAGCTGCGCAAGCAGGCGCTCGACGCGCTGATCGAGCAACGCGTGATGGTCACCTATGCGCGCGACAACGGCGTGAAGGTCGACGACGCCGAAGTCGACCACGCGATCGCCAACATCGCATCGTCGAACAAGATGAGCGTCGACGCGCTGCGCGAGCGCCTGCGCCAGCAAGGCGTCGACTTCACCACGTTCCGCAACGGCATCCGCGACCAGATCGTCGTCGAGCGCCTCCGCGAGCGCGAGGTCGTCTCGCGCATCCGCGTGACCGACGCGGAAATCAACGATTACATCGCCAAGCTTCGCGGCGGCCGCGACGCGTCGCCGCAGATCGACCTGGCGCAGATCCTGGTTTCGGTGCCCGAGAAACCGGCGCCCGGCGATCTCCCGCGCCTGCAGGCGCGCGCCGAGCAGGCGCTCGCGCGCGTCAGGAACGGCGAGCCGTTCGAGCAGGTCGCGCGCGACCTGTCGGACGACACGAACAAGGCCAAGGGCGGCGAGATGGGCGTCCGCCCGCTCGACCGTTATCCCGACCTGTTCGCGAAAGCCGTCGACGGCATGAAGGTGGGCGCGGTGACGCCGATCCTGCGCAGCGGCGCCGGCTTCCACATCCTGAAGGTGCTGTCGCGCGGCGAGGAGTCGGGCATGACGGTCACGCAGACGCGCGTCCGCCATATCGTGCTGCGCCCTTCGGCGGAGCTGAGCCTGGATGCCGCCGAGCGGCGCCTGCTCGACTTCCGTCAGCAGATCGCCGGCGGCGCGAAGACCTTCGAAGACATCGCGCGGCAGTATTCGGAAGACGGCAGCAGCGTGCAGGGGGGCGACCTCGGCTGGACGTCGCCGGGCTCGTTCGTCCCGGAATTCGAGGCGGCGATGGATCGGCTGCCGATCCGCGGCCTGTCGCAGCCCGTGCGCTCGCGTTTCGGCGTCCACCTGATCCAGGTGCTCGATCGCCGCGAGACGACGATCGAGCCCAAGCAATTGCGCGAACAGGCCACCAATGCGCTGCGGGAGCAGAAATTCGATCCCGCCTACGCCGAATGGGTGGCCGACCTGCGCGCGAGGGCGTTCATCGAATATCGCGACCCCACGGTCAACTGAAAGCGTCGCCGATGGCCGCGCCGCACATCGCCCGCAAGCGCTTCGGGCAGCATTTCCTGACGGCGGGCGACGTCATCGACCGGATCGTCCAGGCCATCGCGCCGGGGCCGGGCGAGCGGTTGGTGGAGATCGGTCCGGGCCTGGGCGCGATGACGCGGCCGCTGCGCGCGCGATGCGACGCGCTCACCGTCGTCGAACTTGACCGCGATCTCGCCGCGCGTCTGCGTGCGCGGGGCGATCTCGACGTCGTCGAGGCCGACGTGTTGAAGGTCGATTTCGCGGCGCTCGCCGAGCGGCTGGGCGGGCCGATCCGCGTCGTCGGCAACCTGCCCTACAACATCTCGTCGCCGATCCTGTTCCACTTGATCCCGGCCGCGGCGCAGATCGTCGACCAGGTTTTCATGCTGCAGAAGGAAGTGGTCGACCGCATGGCCGCCGCACCGGGCGGCAAGGCGTTCGGTCGGTTGACGGTGATGCTGCAATGGCGCTACGAGGTCGAGCACCTTTTCGACGTGCCGCCCGACGCATTCGATCCGCCCCCGCGCGTCGATTCGGCCATCGTGCGGATGCGCCCGCGCGCACGGCCGGCCGCGGTGTCGCAGGCGCTGCTCGGCCAGCTGGTGACGGTGGCGTTCTCGCAGCGGCGCAAAGTCTTGCGCAACACGCTCGGCAAATGGCTGGTCGAGCATGGTTTCACCGGTGAATTCGACGCGACGAGGCGCGCGGAGCAGGTGCCGGTCGACGAATACGTCGCGTTGGCGCTCGCCCTGCCGGTGCCGACCGCGGCGATCGATCCCGGCCTCACCGAAGATTGAGCTCGCCCGGACGCGACGTCCGCTGCTCGTTCGGCGAGGCGCGGCCTCTCGTTGTGGCCACAATGAAAACGGGCTCCGAAGAGCCCGTTCCCGCGTCCGACGCCGCCGATCAGGCGGCGCTGAGCCACATCGCCGTATCGAATGCGCTGCTCATCAGCGGCATGTTCATGCCGAAACCGGCATTCGCGTTGGCTTTGTTGCCGGCCTTGGGCGCCGGCTTTTCGATGACTGGGGCCGTTTCCACCGCCCGCTCCCATGACCCGTTTTCTTGGGAGCGGGCTACTGAAAAGAATAGAAGCACCTGAAGGTAATTTTGCGTTCCCCCCAGAAGTCTGCGGCGTCGCGGAAGACGTCGAGCAACTGCTCGCGCGACTCGCGGTCGAACCGGGGGTTGTCGGGCAATTGCTCCAGCACGACGACGAAGCCCGGCTGCGAGCCGGACTTGTGCACGAGGTCGGTCATGCAGTCGTACAGCGCATCCAGGTTCTTGCCGAAATGCGGCGGAAACAGGAAGGCCTCGGCGATCGCCTCGAGCACATCCTGCTTGGACTGCGCGTTGGTCAGGTTCGCATACAGAAAATGCTGTCCGGCATCTTGCGCTGCCCCGAGCAATTCGTCGACCCGATACGCCCGTATCGATTGAACGATGTTGGGACGGACGGTCTGCAAAAGCATGGTCACGTTCCTCTCAGAAATCACACACATTCGTCTTCCGACGCCTCACTTCACGATCCGATGAAAACTGTTGTAGTGATCTTCGGTATAAAAACAGGCATCTGGTTCCGTCGGCGTGTCGCCGCCGCAGATGATCCGCCGCGCGCCGCGATTGCGCGCGCCAGGGGTCGGAACCGTGTACTCGTGGTAGTAGCCCCGCGGTCGGCGTTCCAGACGCTTCTCGTAGTTGCCGAAGACCACGCCGTCCCTCGAAAACGGGAACGGGCCGCCGGAATGGATCCGTCGCTCGGTGCTGCGCGCTTCCGGCGGAAGGCCGGCCAACGCGACGGGCTCCCCGAGACCGGATCCTTGGCGCGCAATGCCGAGGCCGGGAGCGGTCATCCCCGACACGACGACCGCGGACAACAGCAACGCAGGCAGGAAACGGGTGCCCGTTCGGCGGCGGGATGCGAACGCTCCCGTCTCCACACGCGGCGCGCCTTGGGCGGTGGCCGCGTCGACGTTCTTCACGACGCCCTGCTCGATGATCACCACTGCTTGACCCGTTCACCCGGCTGAAAGACCGGTTTTGGCCCTGGTCAGACGCGCGCAAAACGCGGCGGCGGGCTCCAAGGCAACCCTGAAATCTCAATCCGCAATGGTACCGGAACCCCCCCGAAATCTCAAGTCCGGGGAAGGCAAGCTTTATGGGTAGTCAAAGTCGAGTGTGAGTGAACACTCTTTAAACAGAGCCTTGAATGCTCGTGTAATATCTTTACAAAAGAGGGCGCCGAATCGAACTGCAGCTTACCCGATGCTGACGACGGGGTATTCGTGCGCCGCGGAGAACGGTTGTTCAGCGCGCGGCGTTGGCATCGGCGACGGTCAGCGCCGTCATGTTGATGAGGCGGCGCACGGTGGTCGCCGGCGTCAGCACGTGCACCGGACGCGCCGCGCCCAGCAGGACGGGGCCGATCGCGATGCCGCCGCCGGCGGCCGTCTTGAGCAGGTTGTAGGAGATGTTGGCGGCGTCGATGTTGGGCATCACCAGCAAGTTGGCCTCGCCCGTCAGCGTCGAATGCGGCATCAGCCGGCCGCGCAGGCTCGGGTCGAGCGCCACGTCGCCGTGCATCTCGCCATCCACTTCGAGCCAGGGCGCGAGTTCGCGCAGCAGCGCGAGCGTGTCGCGCATCTTCTGCGCCGAGGCATGGCCGCTCGCGCCGAAGCTGGAGTGCGACAGCAAGGCGGCCTTCGGCACGATGCCCAGCCGCTTCATCTCCTCGGCCGCCATCATCGTGATCTCGGCGAGCTGTTCGGCGGTCGGATCGGCGTTGACGTGCGTGTCGACGAGGAACACCTGGCGTCCGGGCAGGATCAGGCCGCTCATGCAGGCATAAGTCTTGATGCCGGGACGCTTGCCGATCACCTGGTCGATGTAGAGCAGGTGGTTGGCCGTCGAACCCCAGGTGCCGCAGACGAAGCCGTCGACCTCGCCCTTGTGCAGCATCATCGAGGCGATCAGCGTGAGCCGCCGGCGCATCTCGATCTTCGCCAGCTGCTCCGTGACGCCTTTGCGCTCGGTCATGCGCAGGTAGGTCTGCCAGTAGTCGCGATAGCGCTCGTCGTGGTCGGTGTTGACGACGTCGTAGTCGCGGCCTTCCTGCAGCCGCAGCCCGAACTTCGCGCAGCGCTGGGCGATGATCGGCGGCCGGCCGATCAGCACCGGGCGCGCGATGTTCTCGTCGACCACGATCTGCACGGCGCGCAGCACGCGCTCCTCCTCGCCCTCGGCATAGGCGATGCGGCGATGCACGGCCATCTTGGCGAGCGCGAAGATCGGCTTCATCGCCGTGCCCGAGGCATAGACGAAACTCTGCAGCTTCTCGCGGTACGCGTCCATGTCGGGGATCGGCCGCAGCGCGACGCCGGACTCCATCGCGGCGCGCGCCACGGCCGACGCGATCTTGATCATCAGGCGCGGATCGAACGGCTTCGGGATCAGGTACTCGCGGCCGAAACTCAGGTCGGCGCCCGCATACGCGGCGGCCACCACCTCGCTTTGCTCGGCTTGCGCGAGTTCGGCGATCGCGTGCACCGCCGCCACTTCCATCGTGTCGTTGATCGTCGTGGCGCCGCAGTCGAGCGCGCCGCGGAAGATGTAGGGGAAGCAGAGGACGTTGTTGATCTGGTTCGGATAGTCGGATCGACCCGTGGCCATGATCGCGTCCGTGCGGACCGCGACCACGTCTTCCGGCGCGATCTCCGGGCTGGGGTTCGCCAGCGCGAAGATGATGGGATTCGCATTCATCGACGCGACCATCGCGGGCTTGAGCACGCCCCCGGCCGACAGCCCCAGGAACACGTCCGCGCCGACGATCACCTCGGCCAGCGTGCGGTGCGCGGTCTCCTGGGCGAATTCGGCCTTGTCCGGATCCATCAGCTCGGTGCGGCCCTTGTAGACGACCCCGCCCAGGTCGGTCACCCAGATGTTGGCGCGCGGCATGCCCAGCTTGAGCAGCAGGTTCAGGCACGCGAGCGCCGCGGCGCCGGCGCCCGAGACCACCAGCTTCACCTCGGCGATCGACTTGCCGCTGACCTTCAGCCCGTTGATCAGGCCGGCGCCGACGACGATCGCGGTGCCGTGCTGGTCGTCGTGGAAGACGGGGATCTTCATCCGCTCGCGCAGCTTGCGCTCGACGTAGAAGCAGTCGGGCGCCTTGATGTCCTCGAGGTTGATGCCGCCGAACGTCGGCTCCAGCGCCGCGATGCAGTCGACCAGCTTGTCGAGGTCGGGCTCGGCGAGTTCGAGGTCGAACACGTCGATGCCGGCGAATTTCTTGAACAGCACGCCCTTGCCTTCCATCACCGGCTTGGCGGCGAGCGGGCCGATGTTGCCCAGCCCGAGCACCGCCGTGCCGTTGGTGATGACGGCCACCAGGTTGCCGCGCGCGGTGTAGCGGAAGGCGTTGGCCGGATCGGCGACGATCTCCTCGCAAGCCGCCGCGACGCCTGGCGAATAGGCGAGGGCCAGGTCCCGTTGGTTGATCAGCTGCTTGGTCGGCGTGACGGCGATCTTGCCGGGGATCGGAAGCTCGTGGTATTCGAGCGCGGCCCGGCGCAACTCGGCGCGCTTGTCTTCTTGGGTGGTCATCGGCGGTGTTTTGTGTCCTGCGCTCACATCTCCGGGGCAGCGTGGAGAATGCAACGGAGCGGGGAGGCGATTATAGGTCTGGGCCGGCAAAGGCGGCCGATGCGCCTGTCTATGCCGACGGGCCGATGAAGCGGCTTCGCCGAAGCGCGCCACACGCGATGGCGTCGGAGGTCGCGCGTGCGACTTCGTTATTCGAAACCCGCATTCGCATTCGGGGACGGACGTCCGTTGGGTGCTTCGCAGAATAGGTGGCAATTTCGTCTTGCACGACCGCCCCACACATGCCCAGTCCCGCTGACAACATCGTATCGTCGTCTTCCCCGCCGCCGATGGCTTCGGAATCGACGCCGCCGCTGACGGAGGCCTGCGATCGAACGCTCGTTCGACAAGCGCGCAGCACTGCGCACCTTGGGCAACTGGGCGATCGGAAACTGTCCGCGCATATCGCTCCGGTCAAACGAGCCGTATCAGGATATGCATTTTCTGGACGAACGCCGGAAGAGGAAGAGAACCCGCATCAATTTTCGTACGGCGGCAAGGAACTGGATGCCACCAAGTTGTTACGGCATGGTCATCCGGGCGGGCCGGAGTTTCTCCGTGTCGCTTCTCTGATCGATGGTGAGATCGACGGTTACCATAGCGAAAGAACTATTTTGAAAGTAGCCGATGCGGTGTCTGCGGGGAGTGCGCAAGGCTTTGAAAGAAGACCGGTTCACGAATTTTTTCAGCCAAACGAGAATAATCCCATCAAATGTGACGCCATCATTTTAAATAAAAACCCAACGGCGGTTTATGCCGACGGGCGGAACGAGGCTGTGCCAGTGGACGTCGAAAAGTTTCTCCTTGAATTCGGTAAAAAAATCGACGGTCGAAATACCATGCCATGTATCATGGCTAAGAAGGCGAATAGTCATGGAATCATTTGCCTGAAGCTGGATTTCATGATGGGTGACCCAAGAAATTCTGAAAAAATATTAAATGTTATGCCGCATTTCATGGAATTCCAGTTGCATGAGTGGCATCACAGGAATATTGCTACAACTCTCCTATTGTTTTTTCCGGAAGGCCCTGCCAAAGCACGTAATGTTTATAACTTGATGTCCGTGCAAGCCGAGAAGGAATTGAGCAATTTGGAATCTAAGGATGCCGCCTATACGGGTGACAAGCCGGATCTTAGCAAAATGATCCGCTCTTACGGGGTCTTAGAACTTGGACCCAAGCTGAAACGGGAGTCTCGACGATTCGGAGTCAGAGCGTTGGTGGTGAATGATAATTCACAATTTGAAGTATTGAAAATGACTAGATTGTTCGATGAAACTGCTCAAGTCATCGAATCCAATGATGAACGTCACGTTTCTGGAAGTATTCTAAAACCAACCTTGAGAAAGCTTGATCTGCGAGTGCCAAAGCATGTGCAAGAGATGGAAATAAAATACGTCTGTGATGCTTTGGATCCACAGCTTGAGTGGCCCGAAGACCCAGCCTTCCTGAAGCATCTGATGATGCGGCTGAGAAAGCTTTTGCCGTATATGAATGGTCGACGGGCGCTGATTGCCGCATTCGTGCATCGCGTATGCGAAAGGCCGGGCGGGGTGTTGCTTCTGGTGGAGCAATTCAATGACGTGAGAGACAAAGACCGGCGGTGCGTCTTGGAGCACTTCAAGGAAGAGTTTGCCGCCCTGGACCCCATTGATCTATTCAATAATTTAAAGGCCGACTGCAACGATCCCAGTTGGGCCTTCGATTCGCGGCGTGTAGCATTAACAACTGCCAGGCTGAAGGCAAATTGGCAGGCTTTGGAAGATGCCGGGTGTCATATCGAAGAACTGCTCGATCCTTTTCGTTATAGAAAGAAATTAATCGGTATACCGTTGATCAGGAATTTGGCGGATTTTTTCGGTGGAGAATTTAGAAAGCGATTGATGATTTATGTGAAAGAGCCACTCTTGGCCATTTCCGAGCCCGAACCTGATTCCGACTCAGAAGCCACAAAACAGATACTGGAAAAGAAAGCCGCTGAGAAACGTACCACTGAGAAACGCCTTGCTTCGATCGATGAGCTTCAGTCGATCCTCGACGAGGCAGGATGGGAAAAAGACGGCGCGAAATCCCTCAAAGTTCTCCAGTCGTATGCGAAATATGCGCCTTTCATGGAGGACCCCGAAGCGACGCTGCGCCAAATTTCGGAAAAGCGGCAAGCGATCGGCGATGTCAGACTGCTGACATGGATTCCCCACCTTGATCCTCTCGATGCGCGCCGCCTGTGGTCGTTCATGTACCCGGGCTCGGACTTCACAAAACAGGCATTGGACGAACGCACCGCCGAGAGACGTACCGCTTCGGAGCGCGCCGCTTCAATCGAGGAGCTGCAATCGCTGCTCGACGAAGCGGGGTGGGAGCGAGACGGGGCCAAAACGATCAAGGTTCTTCAGTTGTATGCGGGTCATGCGCAATTCATGCAGGATCCTGTTGCGACGTTGCGGCGGATTTCGGAAAAACGGCAGGCGGTGGGCGATGTCATGCTGCTGACGTGGATGCCTCATTTGGAGGTGTCCGACGCGCGCCGCCTGTGGTCTTTCATGTACCCGAGCGAACCCTTGACGACCGCAAATCCGGTCAATCTTTTCTGGCGATTGACGAACGATTGCAACCAAGCCGATTGGGCGTTCGATACGAAGCGGATGGCGCTCACGATCGCGAGGTTGGCGGTGAACATGAAGGCGATGCAGGACGCGGGTTGCCCCGTCGATGAGCTGTTGGATGCCATTTCTTATCGAAAGGAATTGGTCAAACCCGCGTTGATCGCGGGCGTCGCCCGGGCGTTCGACTCGGAGCCGTTGGCGACATGGGAACGCCGGTTCGGGCCGCATTCTGAGGATCTTGGGCATAACGACTCGACCGATTTGCTGGATGGAATGATCCGGGAGCCGGCGTGGGAAATGAATCCTGCCAAACGCGACGCGATTCTGGATTTGTACGCGACGCAGGCGCCGATCGTGTTTCAGCCGAGATATTTCCTGCAGGAAATCCTGAAGAAAAGGGCGACCGTTGGCGACGCCAGGCTGCTGAGGTGGATGCAGCAATTGCGGCCTTCGGACGTGCGCCGGCTGTGCGCGCTCATGTCCCCCCTGCCGTCCGATTACGCGCAGACGAGGCAAGCTGTGGATTCGCTGCTATCGGCCCTGGCGGAACCGGAATGGGGGCAAGATCCCGATGAGGCCGCGCGGTTGCTCGCGACCGTCGTTTCCCATTGGCATTACCTGGACACCGAAGCCCGGGCAATCGTCATCGAACAAATCGTTGCGCAGCGCGATGTCGTCGGAAGAGAAGTCCTGCTGGGTTGGACGAAAGGGTTGCCGCAGTCGGAACAGGCGCATGCGGCATGGCAAATTTCCCCGCCTGGGCTCCTGTCCCGCCCCCCGCTCCGCTGGCGCCCGGGTTGATGCGGGCGCGGGCGATGTGCCAGGCATCGGCCGATCTGCGCCGATCCGCCGTCTCTCGATCGATGCGTTTGCGGTGAGACCCGTCCGGATGATGGGCGTCGTCGCCCGAGAATCGTTGCTTCGCTCTTCTCGGCATACGGAAATTTCTTCCGTCCAGGCTTCCTCCGGCCGCTCCGCCGAGAGCATGGGCGCTGCCCGACCGCCTGAGGCGCTCCCGCCGTCGTCCGCAGGACGAAGGGTTGCCCCGCGCGGCCGGCGACGAATCCCGCCCTGGCGATCCATCGGCGTCGCGATAGCATGCGCCCCATGGCCACCGGCGAATTCGAACTGATCGCGAAATACTTCTCCCGTCCCGTGCGGCATGCGGTGCTGGGCGGCGGCGACGATTGCGCGCTGCTGCAACCGTCGCCCGGCATGCAATGGGCGGTCTCCACCGATGCGCTGGTCGAAGGGCGGCATTTCCTGAGCACCGTGCCGCCCGACGCGCTCGGGCACAAGTCGCTCGCGGTGAATTTGTCCGACCTCGCCGCCTGCGGCGCCCGCCCGGTCGCGTTCACGCTGTCGCTGACGCTGCCGCGCGTGGACGAAGAATTCCTGGCCGGCTTCGCGGACGGGCTCTATGCGCTCGCGCAGGCGCACGACATCGAACTCGTCGGCGGCGACACCACCGCCGGTCCGCTGAACATCGGCATCACCGTGCTGGGCGAGGTGCCGCCCGGCCAGGCGCTGCGCCGCGGCGGCGCGCGCGCGGGCGATGAGCTCTGGGTCAGCGGCAGCCTGGGCGACGCCCGGCTCGCGCTGGAAGGGTTCCGCGGCAACGCGGTGCTCGCCGGCGGCGCGTTCGACGACGTCCGGCGCGCGATGGAGCGGCCGCAGCCGCGCGTCGCGCTCGGCCTCGCGCTGCGCGGCGTCGCGAGCGCGGCGATCGATCTCAGCGACGGCCTGGTCGGCGACCTGGGCCATGTGATGCTCGCGAGCGGGCTCGGCGCGACGCTGCGCCTGGCCGACTTGCCGCACGGCCGCCACGTCGCCGCGTGCGGCGAAGCGTTGCGCCGGCGATGCCTGTTGAGCGGCGGCGACGACTATGAACTGTTGTTCGCGGCGCCCGCGACCGCGCACGCGCGGGTGCGCGACGCCGGCATGCGGGCCGGCGTCCCCGTCACGTGCATCGGCACGTTGGACGAGGCCGCCGGCTTGCGCGTCGTCGACGCCGACGGCGCGCCGGCGGCGCCGGCCGAGCGCGCGTTCGATCACTTCCTGGGTTGACGGCGTGCCGTCGCCCCGCCGTCCCGCCTCCACCGATACCCGCGCGCCATGACTGCACCGTCCGCGATCGAACCCACGGCCGCACCGGCGGCGCCGCGCCGCCCGACCTGGCGCTTCATGGGGCTGCATCCGTTGCGCCTGATCGCGCTCGGCTTCGGCAGCGGCCTGTCGCCGGTCGCGCCCGGCACCGCCGGCACGCTCGTCGGCTGGGCGCTTTACCTGCTGATCGACCGTCTGCTCGCGCCGCCGCACGCGGCCTGGGGCGCCGTGCTGGCGGCGGGTTTCTTCGTCGGCTGGTGGGCCTGCACGAGCACGGCGCGCGCGTTGGCGGTGGCCGATCCGGGCGCGATCGTCTGGGACGAGATCATCGCGTTCTGGATCGTGCTGTGGGTGCTGATGCCGGTCGGCGTCGGCGGCCAGGCGATCGCGTTCGGGCTGTTCCGCCTGTTCGACGCGGTCAAGCGCGGCCCCGTCGGCTGGGCCGACGCCTGCTTCAAGCCGGCGCGCGGCGCGCTGCCGGGTTGGGCGCAAGGGTTCGGCATCATTTTCGACGACCTGGTCGCGGCGGCCTGCGTGCTGGTCGTGTACTTCACGGCGCACTGGGGATGGATGTCATGGCGGACGACGAACTGATCGTGATCGACCAGGCGCTGCTCGCGCAAGCCGGCGCGCTGGGCGACGGGCTGCGCGCGCGGGGCTGGCGCGTGGCGACGGCCGAAAGCTGCACCGGCGGCCTGCTCGCCGGCGCGTGCACCGCACCCGCCGGCGCGAGCGACTGGTTCGCGGCGGGTTTCGTCGCCTATGCCAACGACGCCAAGAGCGCGCTGCTGGGCGTGCCCGCCGCGCTGATCGGCGCGCACGGCGCGGTCAGCGCCGAGACGGCGCGCGCGATGGCCCGCGGCGCGCTCGAGCGCGGCGGCGTCGAACTCGCGCTTTCCATCACCGGCATCGCCGGGCCCGGCGGCGGCAGCCCGGACAAGCCGGTCGGCACGGTATGGCTCGGCCTGGCTTGCGTGCGCGGACGGGCCGCCCCGGGAAGCTCGCCCGCCGACGGCGCGGCACCGCAGGCCGCTTGCCGCGCCGAGCTGCTGCGCCTCGGCGGCGATCGCGGGCGGATCCGCGCGCAGACGGTCGAGATCGCGCTGCAGCGCCTGATGGCCGTCGTCCGCGATGGCGGGCTGCCCGAATGAAGATCGCCTTCGACGCCCGCATGGACGGCGGCGAACGCGCCGACTGGTGGCGCGCGCTCACCGACGCGTTGCCGGACGACGACTGGATCGACGCCGCCTTGGACGGCGCCGCGTCCGCGCCATGGCGGGAGGCCGAGATCGCGGTCGTCGCGAATCCCCTTGCGGGCCGGCTGGCCGGCTGCACGGGCCTGAAGTTGATCCAGTCCCTGTGGGCCGGCGTCGACCGGCTGGTCGCCGATGCGACGCTGCCCGCCGGCGTGCCGATCGCGCGCATGGTCGACCCGGCCATGAACCGCGCGATGGCCGAGACCGCGACGTGGGCCGTGCTGTCGCTGCACCGGCGCGCATTCGACTACGCCGCGCAGCAGCGCCAGACCCGGTGGCGCGCGCTGCCTCAGAAACGGGCCGATGAAGTCGGCGTGCTGGTGCTGGGCCTGGGGCAGATGGGCCGTACGGCGGCGCTGCAGCTCGCGGCGTTCGGCTACCGGGTCAGCGGCTGGAGCGCCCGGCCGCAATCCGTCGCGGGCGTCGCGACGACGTCCGGCCGGGCCGCGCTGCCTGCCGCGCTCGGCGCCGCGGACATCGTCGTCAACCTGCTGCCGTTGACCGCCGACACGCGCGGCTTGTTCGATCGCGCGCGGCTGGCGCAGATGCGCGCGGGCGCGAGCCTGGTCAACCTGGCGCGCGGCGCGCACGTCGTCGAGCAGGATCTGCTCGCGGCGCTCAATGCCGGCCGGCTGGCGCACGCGATCCTCGACGTCTTCGACGCCGAGCCGCTGCCGGCCACGCACGTTTTCTGGTTCCATCCGCGCGTGACCGTCTGGCCCCACGCGGCGGCGCAGACCGACCTGCGCACGGCCGCCGCGGTGGTGGCGGCGAATGTCGAGGCGGTGCGGCGGGGAGGCGCGGCGGCGCACCTGGTCGACCGGGCGCGAGGCTATTGACGAGGCGGCCCGCCGGGAATTTCAAGTCCGCAGCACGAGCCCCGCCGCCGCACCGTCGGGCTTGAGCGCCTGCAACATCATCAACACCAGGCGCCTCAGCGCATCCCAGGGCTCGGCCGGCCATTGCGGATGCTTGAGTCCCTTCAGCACGCCGTCGCATTCGCTCGCCGCGCCGACGAGCCGCGCCGCCATCGGCGCCGACAGGCGCGGCAGCGCGCGCTCGAACAAGCGCTCGCGGGCGCCCCAGATCCGCGCTTCGCGCAGCGCCATCGGCATCGGCCTGCCTTCGCCCACCGCATCCTGCACGCGCTTGAGCGCGCGGATGTCGTCCGCCAGCTTGAAGTGCACGAACACCGCGGCTTCGCCTTCGGCCTGCAGGCCGTCCAGCATGCGCAGCGCGCGCGCCACCTGCACGCCGAGCACCGCGTCGCACAGCCGGGAGACGTCGTGGCGCGCGACGTCCAGCACCGCGTCTTCCACTTGCGCGAAGGTCAGCTCACCGGCCGGGTGCAGCAGGCCGAGCTTCTGGATCTCCTGGTGCGCGGCGAGCAGGTTGCCTTCGACGCGATCGGCCATGAACGCGAGCGTCGATTCGCCCGCCGCGCCCGGCTCGACCCGCTGGCCCTGCAGCGCGAAGCGCTTGGCGAGCCAGGCGGGCAGCTGGGCGCGTTCGACGACGTCGGCGGCGACGGTCACGCCGGCGGCGTCCAGCGCGGCGAACCAGGCGGCTTTCTGCTGCTGCCAGTCGAGCCGCGGCAAATGCACCAACAACCGGCTGCCGGGGCCGGCTTCGCGGGCGAGCTGCTGCAGCGCTTCACCGCCGTCCTTGCCCGGCTTGCCCGACGGGATGCGCACCTCGATCAGCCGCTGGTCGGCGAACAGCCCCATCGCCTGCGACGCGCCGAGCACGCCGCTCCAGTCGAAATGAGCGCCGCTGGCGACGAACACCTCGCGCTCGCCGCAGCCCGACGCGCGCGCCGCGGCGCGGATCTCGTCGGCGGCTTCCTGGGCGCGCAGGGGTTCGTCGCCGTGCACGACGTAGACGTCGCGCAGGCCGCGCGCCAGATGGTCGGCCAGCTGTTCGGGACGGACTTGCATGCG
>JBEVLR010000045.1:0-3428 GCA_040509075.1 Burkholderiaceae bacterium
ATGCTCGGGAAATCGGCCGCCTGGCCGACGGCCAGTCCGCGCTCCCGAGCCGCCTGCGCGAAAGCCGGCGGCAGCGGACGATCGGACAGCACGACCGCGTCGCCTCCGAGCAGCTGGGCGGCGTCGCGCACCAGGCCGGACCGCATCCGGTCGGCGAAGAAACCGACGGCGGTCAGCGCGCCCACGGCCAGCACCACCGCCCACAGCAGCAGCTTGAGCTCGCCGGCGACGAAATCGCGCCAGGCCTGGCGGCCGGCCAATCGCCAGATCGGGGCCTGGGGCCGGTTCGTCCCGGTCGTCGGGCGCGCCGCCGCCGGCGCTCCGCCATTGGGCTCATCCCCCTCGGGGGGCGGCGGCAACGCCGCCGGGGGATGCTCATGGGTCTTCGTCATGAGGCCCACGGTACACCGAAGCCGCGACGGCCGCCGCCTCGGGACGTCCGGTTAGGATCCGGGCTCACCCCATGACCGCGTTCTCCACATGCAGGGCTCCACTCCCCTCGCCCGCCTCGAAATCACGACGCCCCGCCTGAGGCTGGTCGCCGGCGACGCCGGCATCGCCTCCGCGGTCTGCGACTTCCACCGGCGCAACCGCGAGCACTTCGCGCGCTGGGACCCGCCGACGATGGAGGCCTTCTACACCGTCGAAGCGCAGTCGCTGCGCGTGCAGCACGGCCTGGCGGCGTTCCATGCGGACGCGGCCTACCGCTATTGGCTGATCGACGCCACGCTCGCCGGCGGCGCGCGGCTGCCGACGACCGACGTCGAGGTGATCGGCAACGTGCATTTCAGCCAGGTGTCGCGCGGCGCGTTCCAGAGCGCGATGCTGGGCTACTCGCTCGACGAATCCTACGTCGGCCAAGGCCTGATGACCGAAGCGCTGGAAGCCGGCATCGGGGAGATGTTCTCGCCGCGCGTCAACCTGCACCGGGTGCAGGCCGCGGTCCGGCCCGAGAACGTGCGCAGCGCCAACGTGCTGCAGCGGCTGGGCTTCGATTTGGAAGGCCTGGCGCCGGGTTTCCTGTTCGTCGACGGGGACTGGCGCGACCACTACCTCGCCTCGCTGCGCAACCCCGACTTCATCGTGCCCGAAGGCTGGTAGGCGAGCCGCGCGGCCCCGGGGTCAAGAAGCCGCGAACACGGCGTCGAGTTCCGCCATCCACAGCAGCTTGTCCTCGTCGTCGGCGAAACAGGCCTCGAATCCGTTGCGCAGCATCTGGTGGGCCGCCCGGGCCCCCAGCTGCGGGAACGCATGCAGCAGCTGCGCGAAATTGTCGTTCAGGTAGCCGCCGAAGTAAGCCGGATCGTCGGAATTGATCGTCACGCACAGGCCGGCGGCCAGCAGCTGCGGCAGGTTGTGCCCGGCCAGGCTGTCGAACACGCGCAGCTTCACGTTCGACAACGGGCAGACCGTGAGCGGGGTGCGCTCGCGCGCCAGCCGGGCGACCAGTTCGGGATCCTCGATGCAGCGCACGCCGTGGTCGATCCGCTCGGCATGCAGGACGTCGAGCGCCGAACGGATGTAGGCCGGCGGCCCCTCCTCGCCGGCGTGCGCCACCACGCGCAACCCGAGCGAGCGGGCCCGCGCGAACACGCGCTCGAATTTCTCGGGCGGATGGCCCAGTTCGCTCGAATCGAGGCCGACGCCGATGAACCGGCCGCGGTGCGGCAACGCGGCCTCCAGCGCGGCGAACGCCTCGTCCTCGCCGAGGTGGCGCAGGAAGCACAGGATCAGCCGTACGCTCAGGCCCAGCCGGCTTTGCGCGCGCTGCGCGGCGCGATCGAGCCCGCGGATCACGACGCCGATGCCGACGCCGCGCGCGGTGTGCGTCTGCGGATCGAAGAAGACTTCGGCGTGCACCACGTTGTCGCGCGCCGCGCGCTGGAAATAGGCCCAGGCCATCGCGTCGAAGTCGTCTTCCGTGATCAGCACGCTGGCGCCGGCGTAGTAGACGTCGAGGAAGGACTGCAGGTTCGTGAAGGCGTAGGCCTGCCGCAACGCGGCGACGTCCGCATAAGGCAGGTCGACGCGGTTGCGCCGCGCGAGCTCGAAGATCAGCTCGGGCTCGAGCGAGCCTTCGATGTGGATGTGCAGTTCCGCCTTCGGCGCGGCGTTCAGCAGCGCGAAGAGGCGGTGGCGGTCGATGGCGTCGAAGTCGATGTTCATGGCGGGCGTCCGGTGGGGGGCGACCGCGTCGCTCCGCGCCGCGGGCGTCGCGGTCGGCTCCGCTTCGGATCGTCCCGTCCGGCCTTATCGCTTCCGGCGCCGCGGGTGTCAAGGTTGCGCTGAGGGCATGCGATCGTGCTCTTCCACGTGGTCGCCGGGCTGGCCCTGCGGCGGCGGCGCGTCCAACTGGGGATACGGCGCCTGCCCTGGCTGCGGCAGGCCTTCCACCAGTTCCCACGCCTCGCCGACCGGGGCTTCCTGGCGCGATTCCAGCTCGCGGCGCTTCAATTCCATCAAAAAGATTCCGGCGACGAACAGCACGCAGCCCATCGGGATCAGGAAGCCTCCGACCCCTTTTTTCAATGCCTTGCTCGATTCGTTGTCTTTCCCGAACTCGTACGTGAACCGGCCCAGCTGGACCACGCCGTACCCCACCGCGAAACCGCCGAACGTGGAGGCGGCCGAACTCCCCGAGATCATCCGCAGGTCGCGGCCATTCCGTGTCCGGGTCGAACCGATCTTCAATGCCGCGATCACGGCGGTGATCAACGCGGTCAAACCGCCGATCGTCAACAGCGCCCCCCCGATGAGGATATCGCCGCTTTCATTCCTCGCCATCACGCCGGAACCGGTCCCGGACAGCACCCCGCCGACCAAGGAGCCGACCGAACGCGCCAAGGTGTCCGCTTTGATCAGCGCAGCGCGGTGTCTGCGCAGATGGGGCGGCTGGGTGTGCTGCAAGGGCAAGTCGTCGCCGAGGACGGCCGCCCGGCCGAGCTTGTTGCCGTCGGTTCGGGTTTCGGTCGGCTGCGAATCGACCGGCGCCGGCTCGATCTCCAGCCGAGCGGAAGAAATCGTATCGACCATCGAGTTGTCCACCGCTGAGGTCATGAGGATCCTAAGGCTGCCTGACGTTGGGACGAGTCTGAACGCGATCGTTCCGAAGACGGCCTCCCCATGCGAAACCGAAATGCGCAAAACGAATCGGCCCCGTTTCCGGGTTCGCATGTCGCGTCGCCCGGCACGCTTGCCGGCCACCCTGCCCGGCATGCAGGCCCCGGCGGTCCGTGCCAACTCCTTCACGCACGATCACGATCGGCGACGCGCAATGCCTTTCCATCGCGGCGGCGGCATCCGATTCAACGGTCGAACCCGCCCCGTCGCGCACGCTTTCCCACGCCCAACTCCCAGAGCCCGCATGTCCACTGCCGGTCACGACGACGCTTTCCGAAACCCGCCTGCCACCATGCGCGCCGCCATCG
>JBEVLR010000046.1:0-6843 GCA_040509075.1 Burkholderiaceae bacterium
AATCAAAACGACCCACCAAGACGTCTCGCAAAAGCGAACGGGCCGCCCTCGATGGGTCGGCCCGCTGATCTCGGATGCGGGCCCGGCGTCGAGCCGGGCCGATCAGATCAGATCACGACTGACGATTGCGGCGACGGGCCAGGCCGCCGAACACGAGCAGGCCAGCGCCGAGCATCGCCAGCGGAGCGGGTTCCGGCACGGCGGCCGTCACGCTGACGTTGTCCAGCGACGTGCCCCACGAATCGCTTTCGCCGAGCGCCTCGAAAGTCAACAGCGTCGAGCCGGTCGCCGTGAACGTGGTCGTGTACAGCATCCACTGGTTGTTCGGGGTCGTGTTCACGGGCAGCGCGGACACGGTGATCGCGCCGGCGCCGACATCCACGCTCAGGCCCTGCGTGCTGACCGGCACGACGCCGCCCGGGAACGGGCTGTTGTAATTGGGATCCTGCGCGCGGTTCGAATAATAGAAGCTCAGCGTGTAGGTCTGGCCGGCGATCGTGGCGACGCTCTGGGTCATGCCGCTGTTGTGCGTCGAATCGAGTTCGACGTAATTCACGCCGTCCTGCGCCGTGCCGACGAGATCGGTACGCACTTCGATGCTGTCGCCCTGCCCAGCCGACACCGCCCAGCCGGGAATGCCGGCGTAGTACCCATAGGTGCCCGAAGGTTGCACGACATCTTCGAAGCTGCCGTCGACGACGATGTTGCCGGCCGCGAACGCCGAGAATGCCGAGCAGAGCGCAGCAACAACAAACAATGATTTCATGTGATTTCTACTCCAGGAACAAACAATCCGCCGAGATGGCGTTACAGATGCTTGCAATGTGCCTGGGATCTCTCCAGATGGCTCTCCCTAGATTTGGGGAGATTCCCTAATAGGGGAATCATCAACATGGCGCGTTCGGAAGGTGGCCATGGCTGCGACGAGGCATCCGGGTCGAAGACTTTCTTGTAACGAGCGTCACTTCTTGTTGCTTGTTTCCGACGCGACGGGATCCACAGGGGGTCGCCGCCGCATCACATCGTCTTCGCCAACGCCACCAATTGATCGAGCGCGGCGCTCCAGCCGCGATGGAAACCCATCTGCTCGTGCTGCGCGCGCGCGCCCTCGTCGCCATGGATCACCGTTGCGGTGTAGCGGGTGCCGCCGGGCGCGTCGGCGAGCGCGATGATCGCGGTCATCACGAACGGCACGGCCGCTTCGGGCGCCGTCGAACGGGGGCGAAAGCCGGGGCCGAGGGCGCCGGTCCAGACGAGCTTCTCATCCTCGACGATCTCCAACAGGCAGCCGACGTTGTCGAATTGCGCCCCTTCCGGGCTGCGCATCACCGTGCGGAAGACGCCGCCCGGGCGCAGGTTCATCTCGCACTCGGTGGTGATCCAAGGCGCCGGCGTGAACCATTTCTTCAACAGCTCCGGCTGCGTCCAGGCGGCCCAGATCCGTTTGCGGGGCACGTCGACCACGCGCTCCAGCACGAGGTCGAGACGGGCATCGGGTTGGTGGACGGAGGACGAGGTCATGTCGCGTATTCCTTTGCGTCTTGACCTGCGCGGCCGCGATGCACGGCTCGATTCGGTCGGGCGCGGCGGCTTGGGTCCGCGCGTGGCCCGCAGTATCGCAGGCAGCCGAGGCGTTCGCGAGTCGCCGTGCGTCCCCTCGACGTCGACGCGCGCCCCGCCCGCGTGCGCCCGCGTCGCATGGCGCAGGGCCGAGCCTGCTCGACGCGCCCGGGCGCGAAACGCGTCAACCGTCGCCGCCTGCGCGCCACATGAGCGTGCGCAGGTCGAGCACGAACGCGCGCGAATTGCGCGTCCGCGCTTCGGCGCCCCCCACGCTGGTCGCCACCGAACCGCCGTTCACACGGATCTCGTGCGGCGAAGAGGCCACGGCCCGGTGCTTGTAGATCCAGCCCGGGCAATCGCCCGACGTCTCCAGCCGGTCGATGCGGAAGGTGGACAGGTCGAGCCGGTAGACCGGCGTGCCGCCGTACAGGCGTTCGCCGCGGTAGCCCACCGAACCGATGACATAGATCGCGTCCATGACCAGCGTGGCGGTATGGAAGTCGGTGGGGGGGAAGTCCTGCTTGGGGTAGCCGTAGATGCGGATCGCGCCGTCGGCCTCATGCACGAAGACGTCGTTGTAGATGCAGAAATTCGGATCGTGGGCGTCTTCGTGTTCGCCGCCGATCTGCACGATGCGCCCGTCGGGGAGGAACGTCAGCGACTGGCCGAAACGCTGCGCGCTCCAGAGCGGCCCGCCGACGGGCCGCGAACGGCCGGCGAACTTCCGCATCCCTTCGTCGGCCCCCGCGCCGGAACGGATCATGCCGAGCCAGAACGGCTCGTCGATGAGTTCCGGATTCGAGCGGCCGAAGCGCCGCAGGCACGCGCGTTCGAATTCGTCGTCGCCCACGTCGGCGAGTCCCCCGGCGGGCTTGTCGAGAGGGGATCGCGTCAATCCGAGCAGCGCGCGGCGGCCGCGCACCGACAGATGTTGCGGATCGGCCCCGGCGTCCAGCAGGCGCTCGACGACCTCGCGCGACGTCGCCTTGCTCAGCGCGGTCGCGCCCCTGCGCATGCGATCGATCTTCGCGCCGGATCGGATCAGCAGATCGAGGCCGTCGCGATGACCTTGGTCGGCCGCGTACATCAGCGGCGTGATGCCGAACTCATCGGCCTCCTCGACATCGTGGCCGAGGTCCAACAACCAGCGCAGCATGCCGGTGCGGTGCCCTTCGATCGCGTAAAGCAGCGCCGGCTGGCCGCAGCGCCCCTTGGCGCCGACGTCCGCGCCCGCCCGCTGCAGGAGGCCGGCGATTTCGAGGTTGCCCGTCAGCGCGGCGACCAGCCAGGGCGTCCTCGACCACCAATCGCGTTCTTCCAGCGCCGCGCCGCCCCGGATCAGGCGCGACACGGCGGCGACGTCCTCGTTGGACACGGCTTTCAGCAGCGGCGTCCATGCAAGGTGATCCTCGAGCGCCCCGGCGTCCAGCAGCAGCCGGACGCAGTCGAAACGGCCCAGCCGCGACAGCACGCGCAACGCGGACTCCTGGTCGCCGCTGACCACGTTCAGGTCGATGCCATGCTCGACCAGCAGCTTGAGCAGGTCGAGCAGCCGCGCATCGCGGCCGACGTCGCGCCCGTGGAGCGCGTCGAGCAACGCGTTGTAGCCGCCTTCGCGCAGGTAGCGCAGGTCGGCGCCGCGGTCGATCAGCGCCTGCACGGCCTCCGGATTCCCGGAGCGCAGAGAACGCAGGATCATCGATTGGTAAGGCGAGACGCTGCTTTTGCGTTCAGCGCGGAGGGCCGTCATGGGGACAAACGTCGAAAGCGTCGGATCGATCCGCCATGCTACTTCGCCGGCGGGCCCTCCTTCCCGTCCGACCGAATCCTGACAACGGCCGCGCATCGCGATCCAGCGCATGACGCGTAATTTTTCACGGTTCCGAACGTCGAATCCGTCGGCGCGCCCCCCGACATTGCCATTGGACACATCTCCGGCGACGCCGTCCGGCCGACCGGGCGCGGTATCTGCCGTCGGATCAGCTCCTTTTTCCATCCGGAGCACTCACCGATGCAGAAATCCACCCTCTTTCGTATCGCCGCCGCGGCGGCAGCGGCCGCGCCGTTCTGGGCCCACGCCCAGGTGACCCAGAAGCCCGACGGGCAGTGGCGATCGCTGTTCACCGCGGGCGCGAGCCTGTCCGGCGGCAACACGAATTCGAAGAGCGCCTCGTTGGGCGCAGACATGATCAAACTCACGTCTTCCGACAAACTTGCCATCAACGGCGCCGCCCAATACGCCAAAAGCAACGGCGACACCACCGCCGAACGGGCCGGCGCCACCGGCCTGTACACGCGAGACATCACGCCGACGTGGTTCGGTTTCGGCCAACTCGACCTGCTGCACGATACGACGTCGAATCTCTCGTCGCGCACCACGCTGGGCAGCGGCCTGGGCTACCACTTGTCCAAGCGTCCCGAATTGACGTGGGATCTCTCGGGCGGCGTGGCCTACACGCTCGACCACTACGACCACGCGCAGGTCGTCGACGGCGAGCTGCGCGGACGCTACAACCACGCCGAGCTGCTGTTCGCCGAAGAATCGAACCACAAACTCAGCGACACGACCACCCTGCACCAGAAGCTGACGGTTTATCCGAACCTGCGCAACAACGACGACGTGCGCACGGTGTTCGATGCCGGCTTGTCGGTCGCGATGACCAAGTCGCTTTCGCTCACCGCCACCTTCGAGCACCGCTACGACAACCAGCCGGGCGCGGGCTTGGGCAAGAACGATACGCAGCTCGTGACCGGCGTTTCGCTGCGCTTCGACTGAACGCCGCCGCTCCAGCCCGGAGGGCCGCCCGAAGCGGCCTTCTTCCGGGCGGCGCGCCCGCTAGTCCACGATCTTCTTGAAGACGGTGACGCCCAGCACGAGGCAAAGGACGAACAGCACCGCGAACACCGTGAACAGCAGTTTCGCGACGCTGGCCGCGCCGACGGCGATGCCGGTGAAACCGAAAACGCCGGCCACCACGGCGATCAACGCGAAGATCAGGGCCCACTTCAACATGTCTTTCTCCGGAAAAATCGTTGGGATGCCCCGATCTGAACAGAGATGCCGGGCGGACGCCCTCGGCGAGGCGCCTGAACGCGTGTGGGACGCCGCCGACAGTCGAAGTCCGGGCGCGCGGGGGCCGGATGCGCGGACAATCCGTTCGCCCCGGCCGCCCCGCCGGGCCTCAGGAAGAATGAAGACATGCCCATCCAGTGGTTCCCGGGTCACATGCACTCGACCAAGAAAGCCATCGCCGAGCGCCTGCCCGACATCGACGTGGTGATCGAACTGCTGGATGCCCGCTTGCCGGGCTCCAGCGGCAACCCGATGCTGGCCGCGATGACGCGCGGCAAGCCCACCCTGAAAATCCTCAACAAGCAGGACCTGGCCGATCCCGAATGCACGGAGCAATGGATCGCGCATTTCCGGGCGCAGGCCGCCACCCGGGCGATCGCGCTCGACGCGAGCGTCGCCGCGCCGGCCCGGCTGTTGGTCGGCGCCTGCCGCGAGCTCGCGCCGTCGCGCGGCGGGATGGTCAAGCCGGTGCGCGTGCTGATCTGCGGGATCCCCAACGTCGGCAAGTCCACGCTGATCAACACGCTGCACGGGCGCCGCGCCGCGAAGACGGGCGACGAGCCCGGCATCACGAAACTCGAACAGAAAATCGTGCTGGCCAACGACTTCTACCTGTTCGACACGCCCGGCATGCTGTGGCCGCGCATCATCGTCGACAAGAGCGGCTACCACCTGGCCGCCAGCGGCGGCGTCGGCCGCAACGCTTACGACGAGGAGGAGGTGGCGCTCGAACTGCTGGCGTCGGTGCGCGAGCGCTACGCCGACCGGCTCGGCGCGCGCTACCGGCTCGACGACTTCTCGGGCATGACCGACGAGGAACTGCTCGCGGACGTCGGACGCAAGCGCGGCGGCTTGATGTCCGCGGGACGCGTGAACATGCAGAAAGCCGCCGAGATCGCGATCATGGATTTCCGCGGCGGGGACTGGGGCCGCGTGACGTTGGAGACGCCGCAGCAGTTCGCGCGGTGGGAGGCGGCCGGCCGCGCGAAGGAGGAGGAACGCCTGGCGGAGAAGGACAAGCGCGGACGAAGCGGCCGGCCCGCCGGCTGATCGTCGATCAGCGGCGGACGGGGATCGATCGGCGGATCAGGGCCCGCGCCGCGGCGGCGAGCGCCTGCGCCGCCAGCGACTCGATCGGCAACCGATCCGCCGCCTCGCCCGGCCCGTATTCGCGCGTCGTCGAACGCGCGTAGCACGGGTCGTAATGCGCCGTCATCACGCGCTCGAAGAGCTCGTCGGTGCGATTTTCGTCCGCGAGGGTCCGCCACCACGCCAGCTCCTGGCCGCCGACCAGCGGTTTCAGCGGCGCGAGCTTGGCGACCATCGAGACCGGATCGGCGGCGAAATGCGCGTAGTCCTCGCGCCACAGGCGCACGCGCTCGGCGATGGGCACGCTCAGGTGGATCGTCGGCGAACGGCGCATCGCCTCGGTCAGCGCATCGGGCAACTGCAGGCGGCCGATCTTCTTGCTTTCGGCTTCGAGCCACACCGGGCGCGCGGGGTCGAATTCGCGCAGGGCATCGAGCAACGCCGAATCGAAGGCCTTCTGAGACGGCTGCGGCGCGCCGGGCAGCTCGCCCAGCAGCGAACCGCGATGGCTGGCGATCGCTTCGAGGTCGACCACCTGCTCGCCCTGGCGCGCGAGTTCGCCGAGCAGCCGCGTCTTGCCGCAGCCGGTCGGGCCGCAGAGCACGCGGTACGACAAGCTCCGAGGCAGCGTCTCGAGCCGCTCGCGCACCCACGCCCGGTAGCGCTTCCAGCCACCCGGAATCACGTCGACGGCGAAACCGATCGTGCGCAGGTTGCCGGCCCACAGTTGGCTGCGCTTGCCGCCGCGAAAGCAGTAGACGAGGAAACGGGCGTCCGGCCCGAAGCGGGAAATCAGCGGCGCCAGGTGCGATGCGATGTTGCGCAGCGAATACTCCACGCCGAGCAGGTAGGCGGCGTGCGGATCCGATCGGTGCGTGGTGCCCACTTCCGCGTACTGCGCGTCGTCGACGACCGGCAGGTTGACGGCGCCGGGCACGTGGTCCTCGGCATATTCGCGCGGCGAGCGGGCATCGATGACCAACGCATAGGCGGACAACGGCAGCGGCGCGAGCGGCGCGGTGTCCGCGACGGCCGCTTCGGTGGACGGGGGAACGGGCGCGATGGTCATGTCGAAGCCGGCGGGAAGGAACGCCGATTGTGCGGCGTCCGCGCCCGCC
>JBEVLR010000047.1:0-5476 GCA_040509075.1 Burkholderiaceae bacterium
GAGGCGAACGCCGAGGGCTTGTCGCCCTGCGCCGTCGATGAAGGCGCGACGGCGGTCGCCGGGACCGGAGAGGCCGGTGTGGGCGCGGGGACGACGGCCTGGCGCGTGTCGTAGCTCACCGATTCCGGCGCCGGGCTCGACGCCGGCGACGCGATGGCCGCGTTCGCGGCGGACTTGGAGCGCGCGGACCCGGCCGACGCGCCCTCGCCGGCCGCATTGCGCGATGGGATGTCGATGGGCAAGTCGACCGGGATCGGACGCGGCTGGGTCTCGAACAACAGCGGGAAGCCGATCACGCCGATCAGCAGCAGCACCGTCGCGCCCATCAGGCGGCGGCGCGCGCGGGCGCGGGCCTCGCGCACGGCATCGGCGGCCTCGACCGGCGGCAGCGAATTCGAAAAACCCGCTGGACTCCGGCGCGCAGAAGCCTTGCCTCGGGCGCGGCAGGACTTCGCCGGCTGGGCGACGGCCCGCCTGTTGCGTTGGAAAATCGACAGCAGCCCCATGCCTTCTCATCGGTGCCCGGGGCCGGACAATCCGCGGTGGAACAACGCGAGCGCGCCGCGGTTTCAACCGAGGGGTCGGGCCGCCAGACGCGGCGGGCCGTCCTTCAGCACGCCGCCCACGGTATAGAACGAGCCGAAGACCACGATTCTATCAGCCGGGTCTGCCTGCGCGAGGGCGGCGGCGAGCGCGGCGCGCGGGTGATCGTGTTCGCTGACGCGCGGCCGGATGCCGGCCGAAGGGCGGGTCGCGGTGAGCGACCAGATGCATTCGGCCAACTCCGCCGAAGTCGCCGCGCGCGGCAGCGGCAGGTCGGTGACGAGCCAATCGTCGACCAGGTGCGTCAGCTTGCCGATCAGGCCGGCCAGATCCTTGTCGCGCATCGCTCCGAACACGGCGAACGTGCGGGGGAAGAATCCCATCTGGTCGAGGTTCAGCGCGAGCGCGGCCGCCGAATGCGGGTTGTGCGCCACGTCGAGCACCAGCGCCGGCTGGCCCGGCACGATCTGGAAGCGCCCGGGCAGCTCCACCGACGCGAGGCCGATGCGCACCGCCTGCGCCGTCATCGGCAGCCGATCCTTCAACGCCTCGAGCGCGGCCAGCGCGCCCGACGCGTTCAACAGCTGGTTCGCGCCGCGCAGCGCCGGATAGCCGAGCGCGTTCCAACGCTTGCCGCGGCCGGTCCAGGACCATTGCTGGCGGTCGCCGGCGTGGTTGAAATCGCGCCCGCACAGCCACAGGTCGGCGCCGATCGCCTCCGCATGGTCGACGACGCTCCTGGGCGGCACCGGATCGCCCACGATCAGCGGCCGGCCCGGGCGGGCGATGTGGGCTTTCTCGCGGCCGATCGATTCGCGGTCGGGGCCGAGGTATTCGACATGGTCGATGTCGATGCTCGTGATCACCGCGCAGTCGGCATCGATCGCGTTGACGGCGTCGAGCCGTCCGCCGAGCCCGACCTCGAGGATCACCAGGTCGAGCGGCTGGGCGGCCAGCGCGCGCAGGATGGCCAGCGTCGTGAATTCGAAATAGGTCAGCGCCAGATCGCCGCGGGCGGCTTCCACCGCCTCGAAATGCGGCAACAGCGCATCGGCCGCCACGGCGCCGCCGTTCAATCGGCAGCGTTCCTCGAAATGCACCAGGTGCGGCTTGATGTACAGCCCGACCTTCCAGCCCGCCGCCAGCGCCATCGCCTCGATCATCGCGCACGTCGACCCCTTGCCGTTCGTGCCCGCCACGCTGACGACCGGTGCCGCAAACTTCAATCCGAGCCGCCCGATCAGCTCGCTGACGCGCGCCAGCGTCATATCGATCGTCTTCGGGTGCAGCCGCTCGCAATGCGCGAGCCATTCGGCAAGGGACGTGGACGTCATCATTCAATCGAAGCGGAGCAACGGCGGCATGCGATCGACAACCGGCCCAGCCGCCCGAACGCCGCCCGGCAAATTCAAGGGAGCGCGGGATCTGGCTCCGCCAGTCCCGATGCGGCCGGCTCCCTCGGGGGGCGGCGGGCGCCAGCGAGCGCGGAGGGGCTCAACTGACCGCGTCCGCGCTCTGGCGCTGCAGCTGCGCCAGCGTGCGCGCGATCGTCGGCCGCAGCTGACGGCGGTCGACGATCATGTCGATCGCGCCCTTGGTCAGCAGGAATTCCGAACGCTGGAAACCTTCGGGCAGCTTCTCGCGCACCGTGTTCTCGATCACGCGCGGCCCGGCGAAGCCGATCAGCGCCTTCGGCTCGGCGATGACGATGTCGCCGATGAACGCGAAGCTGGCCGAGACGCCGCCCATCGTCGGGTCGGTCAGCACGCTGACGTAGGGCAGCTTCGCCTTGGCGAGCAGCGTCAGCGCGCCATTGGTCTTGGCCATCTGCAGCAGGCTGAACAGCCCTTCCTGCATCCGCGCGCCGCCGGTGGCGGTGCAGCACACGAAAGGCACGCGCTGCTCGACCGCCGCGCGGACGCCGCGCACGAAGCGCTCGCCGACGACGGAGCCCATCGAGCCGCCCATGAAATCGAACTCGAAGCACGCGGCGACCAGCGGCACGCTCATCACCGAGCCGCCCATCACGATCAACGCATCGGTCTCGCCGGTGGTTTCCAGCGCGCCCTGCAGACGTTCCGGATACTTGCGGCTGTCCTTGAACTTGAGCGGATCCACCGGCAGCACTTCCTGACCGATCTCGTAACGGCCTTCGGCATCCAGGAAGTTCTCGAGGCGCGCGCGCGCGCCGATGCGCAAATGATGGTCGCATTTCGGGCAGACGTTGAGGTTCTGCTCGAGATCGGTCTTGTAAAGCACCGTTTCGCAGGACGGGCATTTGATCCACAAGCCTTCGGGAATCGTGCGCCGCTCGCTCGGATCCGTTTGCTGGATCTTCGGGGGCAACAGCTTTTCGAGCCAACTCATCCATCACTCCTTGCTCACGGCTCTCGCGAGCCGCCCAACGCCGCCGGCAGTCGCGGCGCGGCCTGGCCGCCTGAAGGCGCCGCGCGAAGGGCCGCGCCACCGTTTCGTTCGTTCCGAATCACCACTTTACGCCGTCCGGAGGTCGTCGACCGCCCGCCTGATCTCGGCGATGAAGCGCCCTGCGGCTTCGGCGACCTGGTCTCGCGCCTGGACTTCCAGGCACTGCACGAGCGCGGAACCGATCACCACCGCGTCCGCCACGCGGGCCACAGCTTGCGCGGACGCCGCGTCCCGGATCCCGAAACCCACGCCCACCGGCACCTTCACGTGCGCCTTGATGCGGGGCACCGCCCGGGCCACCGCATCGGTATCGAGATGCCCCGCCCCCGTGACGCCCTTCAGCGACACATAGTACACGTAGCCGCTGGCGAGCTCGCCGACTTGGCGCATGCGCGCTTCGGTGGACGTCGGCGCAAGCAGGAAGATCGGCGCCAGCCCGGCCGCCTTCAACGCCGCCGTGAAATCGACCGCCTCCTCGGGCGGATAGTCGACCACCAGCACGCCGTCGACGCCGGCGTCGGCGGCGGCGCGCACGAAGCCGCCGGCGCCGTGGGTCAGATCGTGGCGTTCGATCGGATTGGCGTAGCCCATCAGGACCACGGGCGTCACCGCATCTTCGGCGCGGAAGGCGCGCACCGCCGCCAGCACCTCGCCGGTGCCGATGCCTTTGGCCAGCGCGCGTTCGGACGCCCGCTGGATCACCGGGCCGTCGGCCATCGGATCGGAGAACGGCACGCCGAGCTCGATGACGTCGGCGCCGCCGGCGGCGAGCGCGCGCATGATGTCCACCGTCGCGTCGGCATAGGGGTCGCCGCATGCGATGTAGGGAATGACGGCCTTTTTGCCAGCTGCGCGCAGCTTGGCGAAGCAATTGTCGATTCGATCGCTCATGAGGCAACCTCCTGCCCGCGGCCTGCTGCGGCGCGAGCCCCCTCGGGCGGCCAGGCGGGGCTCACCGGAAGACCTCCAGGCTCGGCCCGCCCTTGACCGACTGCCCTTTGCAGGAAGGCCGGCAGTAAAACTCCGCACCGGACAGGTCGGCCACGGTGCCGATGTCCTTGTCGCCGCGGCCGGACAGGTTCACCAACAGGTGCTGGTCGGGCCGCATCGTCGCGGCCAGCTTCATCGCGTAGGCCACGGCATGGCTCGATTCGAGCGCCGGGATGATGCCCTCGGTGCGGCACAAGCGGTGAAACGCCGCGAGCGCTTCGTCGTCGTTGATCACGACGTATTCCGCGCGGCCGATGTCTTTCAGGTAGGCGTGTTCCGGGCCGACGCCGGGGTAGTCGAGGCCGGCGGAGATCGAATGCGTCTCCGTGATCTGGCCATCCGCGTCCTGCAGCAGATAGGTGCGGTTGCCGTGCAGCACGCCGGGCGAACCGGCGGTCAGCGACGCCGCGTGCTTGCCCGATGACAGTCCCAACCCGCCCGCCTCGACGCCGATCAGGCGTGTGGCCTCATGGCCGATGTAAGGATGGAAGATGCCCATCGCGTTGCTGCCGCCGCCCACGCAGGCGATCACGGCGTCGGGCTGGCGGCCTATCATCGCCGGCATCTGGGTCAGGCACTCCTCGCCGATCACGCTCTGGAATTCGCGCACCATCGTCGGATACGGGTGCGGACCGGCGACCGTGCCGATCACGTAGAACGTGTTCTCGACATTGGTGACCCAGTCGCGCAGCGCCTCGTTGAGCGCATCCTTCAACGTGCGGCTGCCGGATTCGACCGGCACCACCGTCGCGCCGAGCAAATGCATCCGGTAGACGTTGGGGCTTTGGCGCTTCACGTCCTCGGAGCCCATGTAGACGACGCATTCGAGCCCGTAGCGCGCGCAGATCGTGGCGGTGGCCACGCCGTGCTGGCCCGCGCCGGTCTCCGCGATGATGCGCGGCTTTCCCATGCGGCGGGCGAGCAGCACCTGGCCGATCGTGTTGTTCACCTTGTGCGCGCCGGTGTGGTTCAGGTCCTCGCGCTTGAGCCAAATCTGCGCGCCGCCCATGTCGCGGCTCATGCGCGCGGCGTGGTAGACCGGGCTGGGCCGGCCGACGAAGTGCGCCAGTTCGTGGCGGAACTCGCGCTGGAATTCCGCATCGACGCGGTAGCGCTCGTACGCGATCTTGAGTTCATCGATCGCATGGGTCAGCGTTTCGGCGACGAAACTGCCGCCGTACGGCCCGAAATGGCCCGACGCATCGGGCTGGGAATAATCGGACATGGGGTCTTTCTTCACGGGGAAGTTCTGCAGCCGGCGCCGAGGGCGGCGGCCACCAGGCAAGCGAAGCGCGACGCGGCCGGGCCCGCGTCAGAGGACGGCATCCGCGGCACGGGCATCGGCCTCGCGCACCGCCTCGCAAAATCGGCGGATCAGCGCGGCGCTCTTGATGCCCTTCGCTTCTTCGACGCCGGAGCTCACGTCAACGGCCCACGGCCGGACGCGCCTGATTCCATCGATCAGGTTTGCAGTATTCACCCCACCAGACAAAACGACCGGAAGGGGAACGCCGGA
>JBEVLR010000048.1:0-5032 GCA_040509075.1 Burkholderiaceae bacterium
CTCCGCCGGCGTTGGCGACGCACCCCCGTCGCCGGCCCGACACGCCTGCGCGGCCGCCGGCCAGATCGGCGCGCTGCGCGCATTCCCCGCTTCTTTTCCGCGTCGATCCGCGGCCCGCCGGGCCGCCGATCGCTTCTGCGCGGAAAACCGATCTGCACGCTCATGACGAAAACCTCCCTGGCCGCTGCGCTCGCGCTGGCCTGTCCGATCGCCGCCTCGGCCGCCGTTCCCCAGGCCGCACCCGCTTCCGCATCCTCTTCCGCGCTTCCTTCCGCGCCGGCGCCCAGCGCCTCCGCGGCCGCCGCCGAACCAGCCGCCACGACGAAGTTCAATGGGGTCGTGACCATCGTCGGGAGCCGGCCGACGTCGTTGCCCACCGAGATTCCCACCACCATCGCGAGCCTCACCGCCGCCGACATCGAACGCACCGTCAACGCGACCGACAGCGAGGACGCGCTGAAGTATTTCCCCAGCCTGCTGGTGCGCAAGCGCTACATCGGCGACTACAACCACGCGATCCTGTCCAGCCGCGCGTCGGGCACCGGCAACAGCGCGCGTTCGGCCGTCTATGCGGACGGCATCCTGCTGTCGAACTACCTCGGCAACGGCGTCGGCGGCTTGAGTTTCCCGCCGCGGTGGGAAATGGTCACGCCCGAGGAGATCGACCGCGTCGACGTGATGTACGGGCCGTTCTCGGCCGCTTATCCGGGCAATTCGGTGGGCGCGGTGGTCGACTACGTCACCTGGATGCCCACGCGCTTCGAGGCCCACGCCAAAGTCGGCGTCGACCACCAGGCCTTCGATTTGTACCAAACCCACCAGCGCTACGACGCCTGGCAGACCAGCATCGGCCTGGGCGACCGCGTCGGCGCGCTGGCCTGGTGGATCGACGCCAGCCACACGGACAGCCAGGGCCAACCCTTGACCTTCGCCACGCGCACGGTCGCCTCGGGCACGGCCGGGGGCGCGCCTGCGGTCTCCGGAGCCGTCGCCGGCATCAACGCCGGCGGCCAACCGTGGTGGATCCTGGGCACCGGCACCCAATACCGCACCCGCCAGGATCACGTGAAGGTCAAGCTCGCGGTCGACCTGACGCCGGACGTCCGCGCCACCTATCTCGTCGGCCTGTGGCGCAACTCGTCGGACGGCAACCCGGCCTCCTATCTGCGCGACGCGGCGGGCGACCCCGTGACCACGGGCCCGATCCGCATCGGCGGATCGACCTATCCGGCCTTGACGGGCGCCGACTTCGCGGTCACGCGCGAAAGCCTGCTGCACGAGATGCAGGGCCTGTCCGTCAAGAGCCACACGGGCGGTCGGTGGGAATGGGAAGCGGCCGCCAGCCTGTACGGCTATCGGCGCGACGACAAGCGGCAGAACGCCGCGTCCAACCCGATACCAGCGGCCTTCGCCGGCGGCGCCGGCACGCTCGCCGACGGCAGCGGCACCGGTTGGAACACCCTGGCCGCCAGGGGCACCTGGCGGCCCTTCGGGCTGCGCGGCGCCCATGTGATGGACTTCGGCGTGCAGCAAGACAGCGGTCGGCTGAGCTACCTCACCTCCAGCATCGCGGGCGACTACCTGACGGACGATCCCGGCGCGACGGTGAGCGACGTCGGCGGCAGGACCCGGCTGCGCAGCGCTTGGGCGCAGGATCTGTGGCGCGTCGCGCCCGGCTGGACGGCCGTGTTGGGCGGCCGCGAGGAACACTGGGCCGCCTACGACGGCGCGACCGCTTTCTCGGCCGTCAGCTCGCAATCGTTCCCCGCGCGCCGCGTCGACGCGTTTTCGCCCAAGGCCGCCCTGTCGTGGCAGGCGACGAAAACCACCTCGTTGAAAGCCTCGGTCGGCCGCGCGGTGCGCATGCCGACGGTCAGCGAGCTGTACGGCGCCACGTCCACGACCAATTCGCAATACGTCAACGACCCGAACCTGGCGCCCGAACGTTCGTGGACCGGCGAGCTGACCGCGGAGCGCGACTTCGACCACGCCATCGGCCGGCTCACGCTGTTCGCGGAAGAGACGCGCGACGCGATCTATTCGCAGACCCTCTTCGACGAGACGGCCGGCAAGAACGTCAGCCGCGTGCAGAACATCGGCCGCATCGCGACCACCGGCCTCGAGGCGGCGTTCGACAGCCAGGGCTGGTTGGCGGCCCGGCTCGGACTTTCGGGCAGCGTCACGTGGACGGAATCGAAGATCCGCGGCAACGCCGGCTTCGTCGCCGCGCCGGGCGACACGATCGGCAAATGGCAGCCCAATATCCCGCGTTGGCGCGCGACGGCGCTGGCGAGTTACCGTTTCACCCCGGCATGGAGCGCGTCGCTCGGCGCCCGCTACAGCGGCCGCCAATACCGCACGCTCAACAACGCCGACGTCCACGGCGACGCCTACATGGGCGTCAGCCCTTATTTCACGATGGATGCGCGCGCGCTCTGGAAATTCGCGCCGCGCTGGACCGCCGCCTTCGGCATCGACAACCTGAACGGCGACCGCTACTGGAATTTCCACCCGTACCCGCAACGCACGTGCTCGGCCGAAATGAAGTACGACCTCTGAAGGAGCGACGATGATTTCCCATTCCCGACTTTTCATCCCCGCGCTGTCGTGCGCCGCGGCCTGCGCCGGCGCGCACGTCGTCCTGCCTCCCGGCGGCGCGGCGGCCGGCAGCACCTACGCCGCGGCGTTCAAGGTGGGCCACGCCTGCAAAGGCTCGACCGCCACGACCGCGCTGGCGATCCACCTGCCCGACGGCTTCACGCTCGTGCGCGCGCAGCCGCGCGACGGCTGGGCGCTGGAGACCGGCCCGCACGACGTCCGCTGGACGGCCTCGAACCCGAAAATGGCGTTGCCGGGCGCTTCGTCCGACAGCTTCGTCGTCGTCGGCAAGCTCACCAGCGTGCCCGGCCCGCTTTGGTTCCGCGCTTCGCAGACTTGCGACGCCGGCTCGGCCGACTGGGCCGCCGTGCCCGGCGCCGGCAACGCCAAACCCGAATTCCCGGCGCCGCGCCTGGACGTGCTGGCCCCCGGCGTCGCCGCGCTCGATGTGCGCGACGCGTGGGCCCGGCCCACCGTCGCGGGCCAGCCGGCGGCGGCGCTCTATGCGGTATTGACGGCGCCGTCGGGCGGACGAGTCGTCGGCGCGACCTCCGCCGTCGGCGCGGTCTCGCTGCACGAGATGCGCATGGACGGCGACGTGATGCGCATGCGCGAGCTCGACGACGGCCTGGAGCTGCCGCCCGGGCAAGCGGTGCCGTTGTCGCCCAACGGGCTGCACTTCATGCTGACCGGACTGAAGCAGCCGCTGATCGCGGGCACGCAGGTTCCGCTGACGCTGCGCTTCGTCGATCGCGAAGGCCGCAAGGGCGATCTCGACGTGCAGGTGCCGGTGGGCGCCGCGCCGCCCGCCGCCGGCGGCGAGCACCGTCATCCCGGCTGAAGCCGCCGTTCCTCGGTCGATCGGGCCGCCGTCCGGCGCGGCCGTGCCCTGCGCGGGCACGCCATCGCGCGACCCTCCTGCGGCACCCGTGCCGCACGGGCCTCGTCATGTGGAACTCGGCTGCCGACGATCAAGGCCCCTGCACCTGCACCGGCGCGCCGGCCGCGCCGTCGGCCAGCGGCGCGATCACCAGATATCGGCGCGATCCGCTGGAGCTGCCTTCGCCCTGCACGAGCTGGCGGATCGGCCCGATCGCGTTGACGATCGACGCGCCCAACGGGTTCGTCGTGAACTGCGCGAGCGGCTGCAGGGTGCCGCTCCCGTCCGGCCGTTCGGACAGCGCCAGCACGTAAGGCGCCTTCGGCTTCAATCCCGTCGCCGAAGCCTGCAGCACCTGCAGCAGCCCTTGGTCGAAGAGCGCCACGCTCGTCGGCGCGGCGGCGGCTTCGTCCCGCGCCGGTGCGAACAAATCGACGTGCGCCGCCTGCCCCGCGGCGCCGAGCGCCTGCAGCCCCTGCGTTCCGGCGCCTTCGGCAACGGCATCGGGCACATAGGCGATCGCCTGCGGCGCCTGGCCGACCGGCACGGTGGCGGTCACGCGGTTGGTGGCTGTGTCGATCACCGCCAGCGCGTCCGCGTTCTCCAGGCCCACGTAGATGCGCGTGCCGTCGCCGGACGGCCAGGCGCCGTGCGGCAGTTTTCCCACCGGGACGGTGGCGACCAGCGCGAAATCATCCGTCCGATACACCTTGACCTGGTTCAGCCCGCCCACCGTGACGTAGGCGAACGTGCCCGCCTGCGTGCGCGCGAAGTTGACGTGGTTGGTGATCGGCCCGGTGTCCCAGGATTTGAGGACCGCGAACGGCGGCTTGGCGTCGAACACCATCGTGCGGCCGATGTCCTTCAGCGTCATCCAGACCTGTCGGCCGTCGGGGGTCGCCGCGATGTTGGGGCAGAACGGACTGTCCTGTTTCACGCGGCCGACCAGTTCGTGCGATGCGACGTCCACCACCACCGTCTCGGGGTTGAACGACGAACAGACGTAGCCGAATTTGCCGTCCGGGGAAAAGGTGGGCATGCCCGGGCCGGCCGGCACGGCGATGCGGCGCTTTTCCTCGAACGTCGACGCGTCGATCACCGACACGTAGTCTTCCCCGCGAACGGTGACCCAGACCTCCCGGCCGTCGCGGGTGTAGGACGCCTCGTGCGGCGATCGCCCGACGTAAATCGTGCGGCGGACGGCGTTGGTCGCGGTGTCGACGAACGTCACCGAGTTGGAGCCGATCGACACCACGGCGAGGGTCTTGCGGTCGGGCGAGAACCCCATCCCGTGCACGAGCACTTGGCCGCGGTACAGCGGGCTGAAGTTGCCCGGCGCCGGGTCGCCGAGCCGGATCACGCCGAGCAGCCGGTTGTCGGCCGGGTCGGTGACCGACACGGTGTTCGAGAACTGCTCGGCCGCATAAACGCGGTCGCGGTGGCTGACCGGAATGTCCGCGGCGCCGGCGGCGGCCGGCGCCTGGCCGGCCTGCGCGAGCGACGCGCCCAGCGTCAACAGGGCCGCGGCGATCCCGAGGTTCAGGTCATTCATGG
>JBEVLR010000049.1:0-15035 GCA_040509075.1 Burkholderiaceae bacterium
CCCGCCGCGCTCCCTGTCGCACCCGCCGCCGCACCGGCACCGGCGCCGACGCCGGCCGAGCTCGCGGCGTCGACCGTCGCCCGCGTCGCCGCGGCCCCGCCGAAAGCCGCCGACCAGATCCTGGTGCTGCTCGTCGACGATTCGAAGATGGTGCGCGCGAAGACGGGCAAGCTGCTCGCGGCGCACGGCTTCCAGGTCATCACGGCCGTCGACGGCGTCGACGCGGTCAAGCTGCTCGATACCTGCATGCCCGACTTCGTGGTCACGGACGTCGACATGCCCGGCATGGACGGATTCGGCCTCGCCGGCCACCTGCGCGGCACCGCGCGCACGGCCCACATCCCGATCGTGATGATCACGTCGGCCGAAGAACGCCATCGGGAGCCGGCGCTGCGCGCCGGCGTCGGCCTGGTGCTGGGCAAACCCTCTCCCGAAGATGAACTGATCTCGCACCTGCGCGGCCTGCGCGGCGCGGCCGCCGGGCCCCGCCCGGTCGCCGAGACCGCCTGACGACCCCGCGCGGCCGCAAGACGGACGCGGCCGTCCGCCGCGTCCGGCCTCACACGTCGAAGTGGTGCCGCTTGTGCCAGTCGGCGAGCGATTCCTTGGGATAGTCGTCGAAGGTGTCGTCGGCCGGCCGGACGTGCACGTCGACCCAGTCCGGCTTGCTGCCCAGCATCATGTGGGTGACGTCGGGCGGCTTGTGCAACGGCGTGTCGATCGCGCCGGCGTGCGGATGCACGAGATCCGGCCACGTCGGGTCGTAGAGCCACAGCGCGGTGCCGCACAGCTTGCAGAAATGGCGCTGCGCGGTGCTGCGTCCGCCGCCTTCGAGGCGGGCCTGGTAGACCGACAAGTGCTGCCGGCCGTCGACCTGCAGGCTGTCGTTCGCGGCGCCGAGGTTGATCGCGTAGCCGCCCGTCCCGGCGGTCTTGCGGCAGATCGAGCAGTAGCAGCGCATGAACGGCACGGGCTCGCGGGCATTCACCGAGAACGTCACCGCGCCGCAATGGCAGGATCCTTCGAGTCGCATCGTCGCCTCTTTCGTCGAGCCCGCGCGCCCAATCGCGCGGGCAGGGGTAGGCACGGGTGGCAAGGGGCGTACCGGCGCCGCGGCGCGTTCAAGGCGAATGCCGGCCCAGGCGGGCGACGAGGAAGCCGGTCAGCATCGCCTCCAGCTCGCGCATCGCCGCGGCGCGTTCGGCGCCGTCGAGGTCGGCGCGCAGCTGGATCGCGATCTTCATCGTGTGCTGGACGACGGGCGCCATCGCGCGCAGCGCCTTGCGCTCCGCGGCGGGTGCGTGACGCGCGAGCACCTCCCCGACGCGCTCGCGCACCTTGAGGCGCGCGCCGGCGATGACCTGCAGCGGCGGTCCCGGCATCTCGACCAGCGTCGCGAACGACGGATGCGCGCTGCGGAAATCGACCAGCAAGCACGCGAGCGCCCGCCCCAGCTCGGGCGTGGACAACGCGCCGGCACGTTGCGAGAGCGCGTCGAAACGCCGCCACAGCGCCTCCATCTGCGTCTGCACCAGCGCCTCCGCGACCGCATTCTTGGTGCGGAAGAACTGGTAGAGCGAGCCGATCGACGAATCGGCCCGGGCGGCGATCTCGGTCATCGTGGCGGCGTCGAAACCCCTCTGCGCGAACACCTCCGCCGCCGACGCCAGCAGCGCCTCGACGCGCAACCGGCCGCGCGCGCGGCGCGGCGCGCGCGTCGCGCCGGCGGCCGAGTCCGGCGAATCCCCGGGCGCAGGAAGGGCGGCGCTGGACATATGAGTGTCTCCTCATAAAATTGTTCGACCCATTTTCTTATGGAACCGCGCCATGCCCGACGAGGCCGCCGCCAGCCCCCCGCAGCTCGATGCGCGCACCACGGCGCTGGTGCTGATCGACCTGCAGCGGGGCATCCTCGGATTCGCGAAGGCGCCCTACGGGCCGGACACCGTGCTGGCCAACGCGGCCGCGCTGGCGACCGCGTTCCGCGCCGCGAAAGCGCTGGTCGTGCGCGTGAAGGTGGGCTGGTCGGCCGACGGCGGCGACGTGCTGCGCCCGCCCGTCGACGCGCCCGGCCCGGCCGGGGCGCCGCCCGCGGATTGGCTGGACGATCCGGCCGAGCTGCCCATGCAGCCCGGCGACCTCCCCATCCTGAAACGGCAATGGGGCGCGTTCCACGGCACGGAGCTCGACCTCCAATTGCGCCGTCGCGGCATCCGCACCCTCGTCCTGGGGGGCATCTCGACGTCGATCGGCGTCGAGTCGACGGCCCGTTTCGCCTGGGAGCTGGGCTACGAGATCGTGTTCGCGGAAGACCTGTCGAGCGGTTCCGAAGCGGCCCTGCACCAGCACTCGTTCCAGGCCATCTTCCCGCGCCTGGGCCGCGTGCGCTCCACGGCGCAGGTGATCTCGGGGCTGGGCCGGGCGGACGCCCCGCCCCGCAGGTAGGTGGCGCGCGGCGTCGCGCCCGCCCCTCGCGTCGCGACGGCGCCGGAGGTTTCCTCAGAAATCCTGTCAACCGCCGCAACCGGGGCGCCGTTGTGTCTGCAAGCCCGGCGATCACCGAGCCCGCTCGAGAGAGTCGGAGCAAAAACGAATCTCGCTGAAATGGATTTCCAAATGACCAAGACCCTCATCGTCGCCGCCCTCCTCTCGTCTTTCGCGGCGGTTTCCTTCGCCCAAGCCACGGCGCCGGCCGCGACCGAGGCGGCATCGGCCCCGGCCAAGAAGATGAAGAAGGCCCACAAGGCGCATGCGAAGGCCAGCTCGGCCGTGAACCCGCAGGCTTCCGCCGACAAAAAGGGCGGCAACTGATCGGCTCGTCCGGTCGCCCGGCCGGACGAGCTGGAGGCTCGGGGCCCGTCCCCGGTCTTCCCCATTGAAAAAGGGCCGGCCCGCGTCGGCCCTTTCCATTCGCCCGCACGCCAAAGATGCCGAGCCCCCGCGCGCCACGGCCGCCGCGCCAGAAACATCATGTGTACGTGGTCGAACTCTCGGACCGCGTCTGGAACGAGCCGTCGTTCCGCCGATCGAACCCCGACCATGCGCTGGGCAAGCCCTTCGTCTATGTCGGCATGACGGGTCTCGACCCCGACCTGCGCTTCGACAAGCACAAGGCCGGCATCCAATCCAACCGTTTCGTCTTCAAGTATGGGTTGCGGCTGATGCCCGAGCTCTACGCGGTCTACAACCCGATGCCCTACGACGCCGCGCGCGAGATGGAGGTCGAGCTCGCGATCGGATTGCGCGAAGCCGGCTACGGCGTCTGGCAGGCCTGAAGCCCTCGTCGCGGACCGCGCAGAAGAACGCGCGCCGCGGCCCGGGCGCCGGCCATCCGGCGATCGGACATGCCTGGCGCCCGCCCGCCGGCCTCGGACGGCGTCAGCGGCGGTTCATCTTCCAGACCGTGGTGCTCAACACGGTCGCGAAAGCCACCCACGCCACCAGCGGCACCGCCGACGCGGCGGCGGGCTTGTCGAGCGGACGCGCCGCGGCGGCGGAGGCGGCCGCGGTGGCGGTGATCGCCGCCGAGCCGACCGCGGCGGCACCCAGCTGGCGGCGGCCGAAGAACAATTTCGACCAGCCGGCGATCATCGCGACATTGGCCGTGAACAAGCCGAGCGCCCGATTGCGCTGCGGCGTCGACGGCTGGCGGGCGATCCGGTAGGCGCCCGCGGCCAGCGCGCCGTCGAGCGCCGTCCAGACCATCGGGAACACCGCCTTCGGGGGATGGAACGCCGGTTTGCGCAGCAGGCCATACCAGATCCGGGTCGACCAATGGCGCGACCGGCGGTCGAGGGCCGCGGCCAGCGCGGGCGCGACGAGCGCCGTGGCGGCCCATGCCGCGGCCGCGGGCCTGGACAGGCTGCCGTCGTCGAACAGGTTCTTTTGTTGCATCGAGCGGTTCTCCATGAAGCGATTTCCGGCAAGCGGGCAAGACGCGGGCCCGGCCCGCGCACGTCGCTTGCCCGAAAGCGCCGACTTCCCCAGCTTCCGCGCAGGCCCCGCCATGCTTGAAAACCTTCCCGACTTCGTCGGCCACGCGTTGCGCGAGCAGCGCGCCGGCATCGATCAGATCGCCTTCCGCCGCCTGCCGTTGCGCGGCGGCCAAGGCGCGATCGCCGTCACGAGCCTCGCGTTCGTCGATCACGGGCCCCTGCTCGCGGCCTACACCGCCGACGGCGAGGGGCGATCGCCGCCCCTGCAATGGCACGGCGTTCCGCCAGCCGCGCAGTCGCTCGTGCTGATCGTCGAGGACGCGGATTCGCCGACCCCGCATCCGCTCGTCCACGCCATCATGGTCGGCCTGGCGCCGCAGGACGGCGCGCTCGGCGAACATGCGATGGAGGACGACGCGGACGCGCCGGACGACGCGCGCCTGGGCCGCAATTCCGGCCTGCGGCGGGGCTGGTTGCCGCCCGATCCGCCGCCGGGCCACGGCCCGCACCGTTACGCGTTCCAGGTCTTCGCCCTCGGCGCCGGCGCCGAGCTGCCCGCCGCGCCCGGCCGCGATGCGCTGATGGACGCGCTGGCCGAGAGCGCGATCGCCAGCGGGCTCCTGATCGGCACGTACGAGCGGCACGACACGAGCGTGAAAAGCTCCGAAGCCGAGGGCTCTTCCTCCCAGGCGACGGCGGGCGCGGCGTTCGGATAGTCCGCGCGGACGCCGCGGCGCCGATATGATGTTCACGGGCCGCCCTCCCCGGGCGGCCGACGTCGCTCGGACGGTTCCGGGCGCCCACGTGAAAGCCACCCATGTCCCCTTCCGCAGGCAAGCGCCGTTTCGCGCGCATCGATCGCCTTCCTCCGTACGTCTTCAACATCACGGCCGAACTCAAGCTGGCCGCCCGCCGGCGGGGGGAAGACATCATCGACATGAGCATGGGCAACCCCGACGGGGCGACGCCGCCGCACATCGTCGCCAAGCTCACCGAGGTCGCGCAGCGGCCGGACACGCACGGCTATTCGGCGTCCAAGGGCATCCCCCGGCTGCGGCGCGCGATCGCGCGCTGGTACGCCGAGCGCTACGGGGTCGACATCGACGCCGACCGGGAGGCCATCGTCACGATCGGCTCCAAGGAAGGCCTGGCGCACCTGATGCTGGCCACGCTCGATCGCGGCGACACGGTGCTGGTGCCCGACCCGAGCTATCCGATCCACCTCTACGGCGCGGTGATCGCCGGCGCCGACGTCCGCTCCGTGCCGCTGGTGCCCGGCGTGGACTTCTTCGCGGAACTCGAGCGGGCGATCCGCGGCAGCTATCCGAAGCCGAAGATGATGGTGCTGGGTTTCCCGTCCAACCCGACGGCGCAATGCGTCGAGCTCGATTTCTTCGAACGCGTGATCGCGCTGGCGAAGAAGCACGACATCTTCGTCGTGCACGACCTCGCCTACGCCGACATCGTGTTCGACGGCTGGAAGGCGCCCTCGATCATGCAGGTTCCCGGGGCGAAGGACATCGCGGTCGAATTCTTCACGCTCAGCAAGAGCTACAACATGGCGGGCTGGCGCATCGGCTTCATGGTCGGGCACCCGGAGCTGGTGGCCGCGCTCGCGCGCATCAAGAGCTACCACGACTACGGCACGTTCACGCCGCTGCAGGTCGCCGCGATCGCCGCGCTCGAAGGCGACCAGCGCTGCGTCGCGGACATCGCCGCGACCTACCGGGGCCGGCGCGACGTGCTCCACAAAGGCCTCGTCGAGATCGGCTGGGAGGTCGAGCGTCCGAAGGCGTCGATGTACATCTGGGCGCCGATCCCCGCGCCGTACCGGGCGCTCGGCTCGCTCGAGTTCTCGAAACGGCTGCTCGACAAGGCCAAGGTCTGCGTGTCGCCCGGCATCGGCTTCGGCGACCACGGCGACGACCACGTCCGCTTCGCGCTGATCGAGAACGAGGCGCGCATCCGCCAGGCGGTGCGCGGCATCCGCGGCATGTTCAAGGCGGACGGGCTCGGGCGGGACGCGGCCTGATCAGCCCGGCTGGCCGCGCGCTTCGGGCGTCCCGCCGGACGCCGCCTCGGCATTGGCCCGGCGCTGCCGCCGGTGGTACCACTTCAGGCCGAGCGCGATCGACAGGCGCGTGAGCACCGACAGCGCCGCGATGAAGATGCCGCCCAGCAGCGTCTCGCGCTCGTGCTCCTGCGCGGCGGCCTGGCGCCGCACCAGTTGCCCGCGCTCGGCCTGCGACAGCGCCAGCACCTGTTGGCGGATGTCGTCCATCGCCCGGCCGCGGTCGCCGCGCTCGATCACGCCGCGCGCCGCGTCGAAGCCTTCGCGATCGCGCGTGGCGATGGTCTGCTCGAATTCCCGCAGCTTGGCCGACACGGCGGCGTCGAGACGGGCCATCCGCGCCGCCTGCCCCGGGCTCCGCTCGAACAGCGCGTGCAGGCGGGCGGAATCCTCGACTTCGGCCCGCACCGCCGCCTGGAACGGCCCGAGCCGGGCCGGATCGCCGGTGATCACGTAATCGCGCCGCGAGACGTCGGCGCTCTGCACCGAGATGAACAGGCCGTCGACGACGTCCAGCACTTCGTACGCATGGTCGACGTGCTCGCGGTTCTCCTTGGCCAGCGCGTGGTAGTGGTACGACAGGTAGGCTCCCAGCACGACGACCGCGCCCATCGGCACGGCGGCCACCGAGTGCCACAGCACGAGCCGCCGCGGCGGGATGCGCAGCGCCTGCCAGAAATTGACCATGGAAACGGGCATCCCTTCAGGTTGTCGATGAGCCCGAGGCAAGCGGCAGTCCTGTCGCGCAAGCCCCGGCCACGAAAAAAGCGCTCGGCGATCTGCGGCTACCATGCGCCGAGAGGCCGTCCCCCCTTGCGGCGCGCCCAGCCGGAAATCCGCCATGCAGGTGATCATGCCCCGGCCGTCGGACCTCGGCGACGGTTTCGTCGTCCACCGCGCGTTGCCGAGCGCGGCTCGGCGCGCCGTCGGGCCGTTCGTGTTCCTCGACCAGTTCGGGCCGGCGCGGTTCGCGCCGGGCAAGGGGCTGGACGTCCGGCCGCACCCGCACATCGGGCTGGCGACGGTCAGCTACCTGTTCGAAGGCGAGATCGTGCACCGCGACAGCCTCGGCAGCGTGGTGCCGATCCGGCCCGGCGACGTGAATTGGATGACGGCCGGCCGCGGCATCACGCATTCCGAGCGTTCGCCCGATTCGGCGCGGCTGGCCGGCGCGACGCTGTGGGGGCTGCAGTTCTGGGTCGCGTTGCCGCTGGCGCTGGAAGACTGCGCGCCGGCGTTCGCGCATCACGGCGCCGAGGCCATCCCCGAGGTCGAACGCCCGGGGGCGCGCATCCGCGTCGTGCTCGGCGAGGCGTTCGGCGCGCGCTCGCCGGTCGTGCCCACGTCGCCGATGTTCCTCATCGACGTGCGGCTGGAAGCCGGCGCCCGCGTCGCGTTCGACATGCCGTCCGCTGAACGCGCCGCCATCGTGGTCGACGGCGCCGTGCGCGGGGGCGCACCCGATGTCTCGGTGCCGAAGGAGCATCTGATCGTCTTCGACGAGGGCGAACGCTGCGTGCTGACGGCCGGCGACGCGCCCGCGCGCCTGGCCTTCCTCGGCGGCCCGCCGCTGGACGCGCCGCGCTTCCTGTGGTGGAACTTCGTCGGCAGCCGCCGCGAACCGATCCTGCGGGCCCGGCACGACTGGGCGCAACGGCGGTTCCCACCGGTGCCGGGCGAGACCGGGTCCATCCCGCTGCCGCCTTCGCGGCCGTTGCCGCCGATGCCGACCGCGCCGTGACGCCGCCGGCGCGCCCGACGGAGGCGGCCGGCGCGCGGCCCAGGAAGCTGGCCCGATGAGCCCGCACCGGCCAAGCCCTTCGCCGCTGGACGAGAATCGCCGTCGGCCTTCCCTTCGCGCAAAGGACGACGATGAGCGACCTCTCCTCCCACCCGGTCACGGCGAAATGGCCGCCGGCCCACCCCGACCGCCTGCAGCTGTATTCGATGCCGACGCCCAACGGCGTGAAGGTGTCGATCGCGCTGGAGGAGATCGGCTTGCCTTACGAAGCGCACACGGTCGCGTTCGGCCGCGACGACCAGGCGTCGCCCGAGTTCCTGCGGCTGAACCCGAACGGCAAGATCCCGGCGATCCTCGACCCGGACGGCCCCGGCGGCCGGCCGCTGGCGCTGTTCGAATCCGGCGCGATCCTGATCTACCTGGCCGAGAAGACGGGCCGGCTGATGCCCGCCGACGCCGCGGCGCGCTACGAAACGATCCAGTGGGTGATGTTCCAGATGGGCGGCATCGGCCCGATGTTCGGGCAGCTCGGCTTCTTCAACAAATTCGCCGGCAAGGACTACGAGGACAAGCGCCCGCGCGACCGCTACGTCGCCGAATCCAGGCGGCTGCTGGGCGTGCTGGAACGGCGCCTGGACGGCCGCGAGTGGATCATGGGCGACGGCTATTCGATCGCCGACATCGCGAGCTTCCCGTGGATCAACAACCTGATCGGTTTCTACGAAGCGGGCGAGTTGGTGGGCATCGCCGATTTCCCCGGCGTGACCCGTTCGCTGAAGGCCTTCCTGGCGCGGCCGGCCGTCGTGAGGGGGTTGGCGATTCCGAAACGGGGATGAATGCGGGCCGCTTCGCGGCGCGGCGCCGGTCGACTTTGGTTTACGCTCGCCCCAATCCGCCAAGGCGGCGCCGCTCGCGCGCCGCCCTGGCCCAAGTCCATTTGCCCGTTCCGCCTGGAGATCCCCATGAAGACCCGCGCTGCCGTCGCCTGGAAAGCCGGCGCCCCTTTGAGCATCGAAACCGTCGACCTGGAAGGCCCGAAAGCCGGCGAGGTGCTGGTCGAGGTGCGCGCCACCGGCCTGTGCCACACCGACCAGTTCACGCTGTCGGGCGCCGACCCGGAGGGCTTGTTCCCCGCCATCCTCGGCCATGAAGGGGCGGGCGTCGTGGTCGACGTCGGACCGGGCGTGACGACGCTGCGGCCGGGCGACCACGTGATCCCGCTCTACACGCCGGAATGCCGGCAATGCAAGTTCTGCCTGTCGCGCAAGACCAACCTGTGCCAGCAGATCCGCGCGACGCAGGGCCGCGGCCTGATGCCCGACGCGACGAGCCGCTTCTCCCTCGACGGCCGGCCGATCCTGCATTACATGGGCACGTCCACGTTCAGCAACCACATCGTCGTGCCGGAGATCGCGCTGGCCAAGATCCGCGCCGACGCGCCCTTCGACAAGGTCTGCTACGTCGGCTGCGGCGTCACGACGGGCATCGGCGCCGTGCTGTTCACCGCCCAGGTCGAGGCGGGCGCGAACGTCGTCGTGTTCGGGCTCGGCGGCATCGGCCTGAACGTGATCCAGGGCGCGAAGATGGTGGGCGCGGCCAAGATCATCGGCGTCGACATCAACCCGGCCCGTGAAGCGATGGCCCGCCGGTTCGGCATGACCGACTTCATCAACCCGACAGCCGTGCCCCACCTCGTCGACGCCGTCGTGCAGCTCACCGACGGCGGCGCCGACTACAGCTTCGAATGCATCGGCAACACGACGACGATGCGCCAGGCGCTCGAATGCTGCCACAAGGGCTGGGGCAAGAGCGTGATCATCGGGGTGGCCGGCGCGGGCCAGGAGATCTCGACGCGCCCGTTCCAGCTGGTCACCGGCCGCGAATGGAAAGGGTCGGCCTTCGGCGGCGCCCGCGGCCGCACCGACGTGCCCCGGATCGTCGACTGGTACATGGACGGCAAGATTTCGATCGATCCGCTGATCACCCACACGCTGAAGCTCGATGAGATCAACCACGGCTTCGAACTGATGGAGCGCGGGGAGTCGATCCGGTCGGTGGTCGTCTTCTGATGGCGGCCGGGCTCGAGACGCTGGCCGAACATGCCGCGTTCGGCGGCGTGCAGGGCTTCTACCGCCACGCCTGCGACGCGATCGGGCTGCCGATGCGTTTCGGCGTGTACCGGCCGCCGCGGGCGATGGGCGGCGAGGCGGTGCCGGCGTTGATCTGGCTCTCGGGCTTGACCTGCAACGAAGAAACCTTCGCGATCAAAGCCGGGGCGCAGCGCGTGGCGGCCGAGCTGGGGCTGATGCTGGTGACACCGGACACGAGCCCGCGCGGCACCGGCGTGGCGGGCGCCGACGCGAGCTGGGATTTCGGCGACGGCGCGGGTTTCTACCTCGATGCGACCGAAGCGCCTTGGGCCGCGCACTGGCGCATGGAACGCTACGTCATGCAGGATCTGCCGGCCGTGCTGGCCGAGCGCTTCATGTGGCGGGGCGACCGCCTCGGACTGTCCGGCCATTCGATGGGCGGCCACGGCGCGTTGACGCTGGCGCTGCGCCATCCGGACCGATTCCGCAGCGTCTCCGCGTTCGCGCCGGTGGCCGCGCCGATGCAGTGTCCGTGGGGCGTGAAAGCGTTCACCAACTACCTGGGCGCCGACCGCGCGGCATGGCGCACGCACGACGCGACCGAGCTGGTGAAAGCGGGCGCCCGGGCACCCGCGCTGCTGGTCGACCAGGGCCTGTCGGACCAATTCCTGGGGGAGCAATTGCACATCGATCGCTTCGAGGAGGCCTGCCGGGCCGCGGGCCAGCCGTTGACGCTGCGGCGCCACGCGGGATACGACCACGGCTATTTCTTCATCGCGAGCTTCATCGAAGACCACTTGCGATTCCACGCGCAAGCGCTGGCGACGCGCTGAGCGGCGCTCCTCAGCGTGCTCCTGCCCGGCTGTCCACCGTGCGGCGACGGCGCTGCAGGCCGCCGACGGCCAAGCCGGCCAGCATCGACACCAGTGCCGTGACGAACAGCCGCACGCCGCGTTCGAAGAATTGCGCGCCGGTGTCTTCGGCGCCCTTCTGGTCGCGGACGAGCGCTTCGCGGGCCTGCGATTCCTGCGGCGTCGGGGTGTAGGGCACGCGCCTGCCGTCCGGATCGATGAAAGGCTGGCGCAGGCCCGAGACCATGTAGTTGATCATCGCAGCGTTGGCGCTGAGGCGGGTGCGCTGCTCGGCGCTCATCGGCGCTTTTTCCCAGCCGCCGGGCGGTTCGGAGGCGCGCATCGCTTGCTGCTCGACGGCCTGCAGCCGCACGCGGGCCGGGATCTTCAGGCTGGCACCGGCTTCATAGACCGGCAGCAGCAACCCCAGCGCCAGCATCGCCGACGGCCACCGCGACAACCCGCCCCGCGCGATGCGACGCGCGCCTTCGTAGGTCGCGATGAAGGCCACCGCCAGCACGGTGGTTCCCAAGATTGTTTCGATCCATCCCATCCAGTCGGACATGTCGCCTTCGGTGCAATATGCAAAAAGGGCGATTGTCGTTCGGATCGCAGGGGTGAGGCCCGCGCGCCTCAATGTGCAGTTTCAATGACCGGCAACAAGCGTGATCAACCGAACGGCCCGCGCCCGAGCGCGCCGCAGCGACGAAGGCTTCGTCAGCACGTTCGCCCGGCCGCGCAGGACCGCGGCGACCGCGAGGGCCAGGCCCGCGGCGCTGGCCGACCAACCCATTGGATTCGTCATGGCTGTTTCCTTTCACGGCGATGGACTGTATGGATAAACAGTCTACGGCAATCGTGGCCACCCGCCAAGCCCTGCGCGACGATGTGGATTTGCGCCGAGCCGCAGGAAAGGCGGCCGCTCGCCGTCAGGCTCCCCGCAGGGGCACGCACAGATCGCACTGGAACCAGCCCGCGTCCGCGTCGTAGCGGGCTTCGGGAGGGTAGAACTCGCAGATCGGCCGGTCGTCGTCGACCTTGAAACCGCTGGCGGGCAGCCATTCACGCAGCAACGCGATGTAGGCGCCGGCGATGTCGTCGACCGTGCCGTCGAACGGCACGACCGCGTGGAAGCCGCCGGGCAGGAAATCGACGGCGGCCGGGTCGGCGATGACGAAATCGTCCGGCACCGCCACGCCGACGTCGTATCGGCACTTGCCGGGCTCGGTGGTGAATGGGTCGTCGCGGCCGATGCCGTATCGGGGCAGCTTCTCCAAACCGTTGGCGACGAGCCATGGCATGGCCACGTTCATCCAGAACGCCGACACCGGCCGGCCGTACGAGCCGGTGTGGCGCAGGTAAGCGACCCGGGTCGCGGGCAGCGTCATGATCTTGACGTTCATCGGATCTCCCGGCGGATGGGCGTCGGCGCTCGGCCCCGACTGGCTTCGCGCAAACGCGCGATACGCCGCAGCCTCGCTGCGGCGCGCCAGGATTGTCGTCCACTCGGCGGTGGCCGCGCCGCGATCCGTGGCCTTCGAGGTCGAGCCGAAGAAGGAAAAGCCTTGGCCGGCATGCCGGCGCCGCGGGGAAGTCGGCCGCAGCAGGTGGTTCAAATTGATGAGTTTGCGCACACTTCGGCATCACTTCCCTTCAGGTTCGGGGCCTGTGAACGTGAAGGCATCCCCCGCGTGACTCGGCAAAAGCTCTCCTGCAAAGCCCAAAGCGCAGACCTGGCCAGGGCCGCGGCAGGCATTTGCAACGCGGCGAGGGCGCCTTTTGCCGAGATCATCCTCGGGGCGGATAGGGGTGCATCCACGTGAACAGGCCTCGGATCGCCGTTGCGGCGGGCGCGGTTCGCCATCGACGCGACGGCGAACGGGAACGACGGCGACGATTCAACGCTCGGTCGCCCGCTGCAGCAACTCCTGCGCCATCGACCCGTCTTGCGGATGAGAGGCGCTGCCCACGCGCACCGTCACGTTCAGCAACGCCTCGTCGATCCGGTACAGGCCGTTCAGCGCGCGCAGGAAGCGGGCGGCGATGCGGCGGACGGCCTGATCGCCGGCGCCGGGCAGGATCACGCAGGCATGGCGATCGTCCGAGCACAGCACCAGATCGCCGCCGCGCACGTGCCCGCAGATCCGATGAACGACTTCGTCGGTGGCGCGCCGTTCCAGATCGGCGCCGACGCCTTCCCGCTCGGCGGCCCCTTCGATGGCTTCGATGGCGATGCAGACCAGCCCCAGCACGCTGCGGCGGCGCCGGCACTGCGCAAGTTGCCGTTCGAGCGCGGCTGCGACCTCGGCCGCGCTGTCGGCACGGGTCGCCAGCGCGGGGCCGCGCGGCCGATCGGGCACCGCGCCCAGGTGAGCCGGCAGGGCTTCTATTTCTTTGAACATGTCGTGGCGACGCAAAGGCGCTTGACGCCGCGCCGGGAAAAGGTGAGGGACGGAACTCCGGTTGGCCCTCCAGGCCTCCCTTGCCGTCCGAAAAACCGCCCCTCTAAAGTTAGAACGAAAACTCGACAACAAACCCGACATTCGGATCAAAATATTTGCCGGCGCCGGATAGAGTGCGCAGGCGGGCGCCTGGGAGCCTGGAGGGGCGAAAAAACGATGTCCGAGATCACCATCTTGCTGAGGGCGGCGAGCAATGGCCACCGTCAGGCGGCCGAACGGGTCTTCGCGCTGCTGTACGCCGATCTGCAGCGCCTGGCGCACAGCCGGATGATCCGTTCCGGAGCGATGACGCTGCTGGACACCACGGCGCTCGTGCACGAGTCCTACCTGCGTTTCCGCAGCGCCGGCGGCCTCGACTTTCCCGACCGGGCGCATTTCCTCAGCTACGCGGCGCGCGTGATGCGCAACGTCGTCGTCGATTTCGTGCGCGCGCGCCGCTGCGAGCGCCACGGCGGCGCCGTCGAGCATGTGACGCTGAACACCACGATCGGCGACTCCGCGACCCATCACGACGACGAGATCTTGTGGGTGCACGAGGGCCTGCAGGCCTTGTCCGCTTTAGACAAGCGTCTGGGCGACGTCGTCGAAATGCGCTATTTCGGCGGCCTGTTGGAAACCGAGATCGCCGAAACGCTGGGCCTCACCGAACGCACCGTGCAGCGCGACTGGCATAAGGCGCGGCTGTTCCTGAAAGACGCGCTGAGAAGATGACCGCCGCGATGCGCGCCGCGCGGGCGGCCCGATGACCGGCATCGACCGCCCGTTGTGGGAGCGCCTGTCGCCGTTGCTGGACGAGATGCTCGACACGCCGGAGCCGGAACGCGCCGGCCGCATCGCGGCGCTGCGCGCGCGGGACGCCGCGCTCGCCGACGCGCTCGCCCGGATGCTGGGCCACCTGCCCGAGATCGAACGCGACGGGTTCCTCGAATCGCCGGCGATCCCCCGCCCGGCCGGCATGGCGGGCCAGTCCCTCGGCGCGTACACGCTGGAGCGCGAACTGGGCCACGGCGGCATGGGCACGGTCTGGCTCGCGCGCCGCACCGACGGCCTCTACGAAGGCGAGGCGGCGATCAAATTCCTGCGCACCGGCCTGTTCGGACACGGCGACGCGACGCGCTTCGCGCGCGAAGGCAACATCCTCGCGCGGCTGTCGCACCCCAACATCGCCCGCCTGATCGACGCCGGCGTCACGGCCGACGGCACTCAGCCCTACCTGATGCTCGAATACATCGCCGGCGAGCCGATCGACGCGCATTGCCGCCGGCTCGCGCTGCCCGTGGCCGCGCGCCTGAGGCTGTTCCTCGATGTGCTGGGCGCCGTCGCGCACGCGCACAACCGGCTGATCCTGCATCGCGACCTGAAGCCCTCCAACATCCTGGTGACCGCGGCGGGCGAAGTGAAATTGCTGGACTTCGGCATCGCCAAGCTGCTGGACGACGCGGCCGACGGCGGCGGCGCCACGGAACTCACCGCCCGCGCCGGCAACGCGTTCACGCCCGAATTCGCGGCGCCCGAGCAGCTGCAGGGCGGCGAAGTGACCACGGCCACCGACGTCTACGCGCTGGGCGTGCTGATGTTCATGCTGCTCGGCGGCGAACATCCGACGGGCGCGCCCACCGGCGCGCCGCTCGACCGGATGCGCGCGGTGATCGAAACCGAACCGAAGCGCCTGTCGGAGGCGGTGCTGCGCCGCGGGGGGCCGCGGTCCCGGCACGAGCCGGCGTCCAGGAAACTCGCGCACGAGCTGCGCGGCGACATCGACACCATCGCCGCCCGGGCCCTGAAGAAGGCGCCAGCCGAACGCTACGCGAACGCGGCCGACCTGGCCGACGACGTCCGGCGCCACCTCGCGCACGAGCCCATCGCCGCGCGGCCCGACGCGCGG
>JBEVLR010000050.1:0-4855 GCA_040509075.1 Burkholderiaceae bacterium
TCGCGGGGCGTGGGGCCGGTCGGTCCGGCGCGCGGCCCCACCCGCGGGGGCGCCGCATCGGCGGCTCGCGCCGCGACCGCGGCCGCAACAGAGGCCGTGAGCGGCCGCCCGGCCGCGGCATCCAGCGCGGCGAGGCGCTTCAAATCGCGTGCGGCCATCGGCAACGCGCGCGCCGATTCGACGGCGAACGCGAAGCGCTGGCCGTCCTCGGCGACCTGCGGCATCTCGTCGATGACGCCGACGAGTTCGATGTCGCAGCCTTCCCATTCCGGGGCCAGCGCGTCGGACAACCGCGCGTCGGCGCGCCACCCGGTGAACGCGAAACCGAGGACGCCGGCGGCGAACAGCGTGAGCGGGAACGCCGCGCCGGGGCGCCGTCGCCGCAGCCGCGATCCGATCAGCCAGACGAACAATCCGGCCGCGGACGTCGAGCGATAGGCCAAGCCCGGCCACAACCCCGGCTGCTGCAGCTGCAGCGCCACGCCGGCCACCCACGCGAGCGCCAATGCGGCGCGGCGCCAGGCGCCGAGGGCGATGAAGAACGCATCTGCGCGGGCGGCGGTCATGCGGTCCGAGTCTAGGAGCGCAAGCGCCAGGCACCGCGCGGCGAAGGCGGGGGTTTTGCGTTGGATCGGCGGAGGCGAAGCGGACGGCCGGCCCGCCGCGGCGGGCATTTGGGCGGCGGCACAACGCTCGGGCAGCTCACGATCGTTGCCCGTGCCAGGCGCCGAACGATGAGCCTCCTCCAGTGCGGGGCGACCGGCGGGTCGGCACCGGCGGCCGCCCGGCCGCAGGCCAACCATCGCCATTTCCCTACTTCAGGCGGTCCGGCCCACTCCGAAATCATCTGAGATGGGAAATTCACAAATGACTATTCGACTCGACTCCTTGAAACTCGCCGCGCGCCTCGCGCTCGGCTTCTGCATCGTGTTGGGGTTGGTGATCTGGATCGCGGCGCTCGGCGTGGAGGCCTTGGCGCACACGCAGGCCAACGGCGCCCGCACGGTCGCCGCGATGGGGCGGGCTTCGGACGCCGATCGCTGGCGCGCGATGACGCAGCTCAACATCTGCCGGACGCTGGCGCTGGCCAAATCCGGCAACGACACCGCGATGAAGGCGTTCTTCAACCCGCTGATGAAGCAGACCTCGGCCGAGATCTCCACGCTGCAGCAGGGCCTGGAGGCCGCCGCCGTCGCGGACGAGGCCAAGGCCCAATTCGCCGACATCGCGGCCAAGCGAAAGCGCTACATCGCCGCGCGGGACGAGCTCTTCAAGCAGTTCGACGCGGGGGACGCCGCGGCGGCCGGCCGCATCGATTCGAAACTCATGCCGTTGGCCGACGGCTACATGGCGGCGGTGACCGCTTTCGGCGAGTACGAGCGGCGCGCGGCGCAGGTCGCCGTCGACGACGGCAATCGGCAAGCCGATCGCGCGCGCTTCAAAACCGGCGCGCTGACCGCGATCTCGCTGGCCATCGGCGCGCTGTGCGCCTGGTTCATCACCCGGTCGGTGACCAAGCCGCTGCGGCGCGCCGTCGACGTGGTGCAGGCGGTCGCGCGCGGCGACCTCAGCGGCTCCATCCCGACCCAGGGCCGAGACGAAGTCGCCGCGCTGCTGCGGGGCCTGAACGACATGCGGGACGCGCTGCGCGCGCTCGTCGGCGACGTGCGCGCGACGAGCGGTTCGATCCAGATCGCCAGCGACGAGGTCGCGCTCGGCAGCAAGGACTTGTCCGTGCGCACCGAGCATTCGGCCGCGAATCTGCAGGAAACCGCGGCGTCGATGGAGCAGATCTCCTCCACGGTGCGGCAAACGGCCGACTCCCTCCACCTGGCCGGCACCGTGGCCGCGGACACGGCCGGCGCCGCCGCGGCGGGCGGCGAGGTGATGTCGCGGATGACCGCCACCATGGACCGCATCACCCTCCACTCGGGCAAGATCGGCGACATCATCGGCGTCATCAACGGCATCGCGTTCCAGACCAACATCCTCGCGCTGAACGCGGCGGTCGAGGCCGCGCGCGCCGGCGAACAAGGGCGCGGCTTCGCCGTCGTGGCCGGCGAAGTGCGCAGCCTGGCCAAACGCTCGGCCGAGGCCGCCAACGAGATCAAGACGCTCATCGCCGAATCGGACGAAGTCGTCGCGGCCGGTGCGGCGCTCGTCCGCGACGCGCAAACCTCGATGATGGACATCAACGCCTCGGTGCAGCGCGTGAGCGCCGTCGTCGGCGAAATCCGCTCCGCGTCCTCGGAGCAGGCCGACGGCATCGGCCAGGTCAATCTCGCCGTGGCCAAGCTCGACCAGACGACCCAGCAGAACGCCGCGCTCGTCGAACAGACGGCCGCCGCGGCCGAGAGCCTCAAAGAGCAGGCCGCCCGCCTCGCCGGCGCAGTCGCCGTCTTCAGGCTGTAAGCGCGCCGCGCGCCTCCGAGGCGCTCGCCCGGGTCCGCGGCCGCCCGCATGGTTTCCGGTCGGGGGCGTGTAGCATCACCGCCGGCCCAGCGTCCGCGTCGTCTCGCGGGCGCGTGCGCCGCCTTCCCACGGAGAACCTGAAACCATGTCGGTCGACGCCCGCCTGCACGCCCTCGGAATCGAACTGCCGCCGCTCGCCACGCCGGCCGCGGTCTATCTGCCCTACGTCCAGACCGGGCCGCTGGTCCTGCTGTCGGGCCACATCGCGAAAAAAGACGGCAAGCCCTGGGTCGGCCAGCTCGGCCTGACGATGACCACCGAAGAAGGCAAGGCGGCCGCGCGCGCGGTCGCGATCGACCTGTTGGGCACGCTGCGGGCCGCGGCCGGCGGCGACCTGTCGCGCGTCAAGCGCATCGTCAAGGTGATGAGCCTCGTCAACAGCACGCCCACGTTCACCGAGCATCACCTGGTGACGAACGGTTGCTCCGAACTGCTGGGCGAGGTGTTCGGCGACGCCGGCAAGCATGCGCGCAGCGCGTTCGGCGTCGCGCAGATCCCGCTGGGCGCCTGCATCGAGATCGAATTGATGGCGGAGCTGGCCTCGTGAGACTGGAGATCCGCTTGCCGCGGGTGCTGGCCGCGGTCGCCGCGCTCGCGCTCGGCGCCGTCGGCGCCGCGGTGGTCGCGCAATACGCGTTCGACATGCAGCCCTGCCCGTGGTGCGTGCTGCAGCGCTTCATCTACCTCGTCGTCGCCGCGCTGGCGCTGGCGGGCGCGTTGGCCGGCGGCGCGGTGCGCCGGGTCGCCGCGGGCCTGGGCGCGCTCGCCGCGCTGTCGGGGATCGCGGCCGCGGCATGGCAGCAATTCGTCGGCGTGAGCGAGAACTCGTGCGACCTGTCGCTGGCCGAGCGCATCACGACCGGACTGCACCTCGATCGCCTGCTTCCGCAGCTGTTCATCGCGTACGCCTCGTGCGCCGACGCGGCGGTCGACCTCCTGCACGTCCCGTTCGCGGTGTGGAGCGGCCTCCTGTTCGGGCTGCTGGCGATGCTGCTGCTCTGGGTGGCGCGCGCGGCCATGGCGCCGGCCGGCCAAGACAGGGACGGGGAGCGGACGCACCGAAAGGCGGCGCCTTGAGCCCCGACACTTACTATGCGGCCAGCGCCGGCCCGGCGCCCGCACCGCGGACGTTGCGCGGGCGCGCCGATACGGAGGTGTGCATCGTCGGCGCCGGCTTCGCGGGCCTGGCCACGGCGATCGGGCTGATCGAGCGCGGCGTGGGCGACGTGGTGGTGGTCGACGCCGCCACCGTCGGCCACGGGGCGTCCGGCCGCAACGGCGGTTTCGTGCTCGGCGGCTTCAGCCTCGACCCCGGGCGGCTGCTGCTTCAGCAAGGCCCGGAACGGGCGCGCGAGATGGTCGGACTCACGCGCGCGGCCGTCGACACGATCCGCCGGCGCATCGTGCGCCACGAGATCGCCTGCGACCGGGTCGAGGCCGGCGTCGTGCTCGCGAATTGGTTCGACGACGATGCCATCCTGCATCGGCGCCGGGAATTGATGGCGCGCCATTTCGATGTCCACTGCCGGTACCTGTCGCACGACGACCTCGGCGCCTACACCCGTTCGCCGCGCTATGCGGGCGGCCTGCTGGAAGCCGACGCGTTCCATTTCCATCCGCTGAAATACGCCCGCGGCCTCGCCCGCGCGATCGAAGCCGGCGGCGGACGCATCTTCGAACAGACGCCGGTGGCGCGCATCGTGGAACGCGCGGCGGCGGGGCGGGCGCCGGACGCCGCGTCCAGGCCCGGCAGCCGCGGCTTCGACGTCCACACGCAAGGCCCGGACGGCGCCACGGCCGTCCTGCACGCGCGCCACGTCGTGATCGCCGGCGGCGGCTACCTGCGCGGCCTGTCGCCGCCGCTCGAACGCGCGATGCTGCCGATCGCGACCTACGTGATGGCCACCGAACCCCTGGGCGACGAACTGGCGCGGTCGATCCCCGGCCAGGCGGCGATCTACGACACGCGCTTCTCGTTCGACTACTACCGGCCGCTGCCCGACACGCGCCTGCTGTGGGGAGGCCGCAACTCGATCCTGCGGCGCGGCGCCGCGTCCATCGCGCGCCTGCTGAAAGCCGACTTGGGCAAGGTCTATCCCGAACTGCGCGACGTGAAAGTCGAGTATGCGTGGGGCGGCTTGATGAGCTATGCGCGCCACGAGATGCCGCAGATCGGCCGGCTCGGGGACGGCACCTGGCATGCGCTCGGTTTTGGCGGCCACGGCGTCAGCCCGACCACCGCCGGCGGCGAGTTGATCGCGGCCGCGATCGCGCACGGCCAACCGATCCCCGCCGGTTTCGCCGACTACGGCCTGTCGCGCACCTGGGGCGGCGCGGGCCTGGTGGCCGCGCAGGCCAAGTGCAATTGGCTCGAATTCAAGGA
>JBEVLR010000051.1:0-3557 GCA_040509075.1 Burkholderiaceae bacterium
GACGGCGACGACCTCGGCATCGGGCGAGATCCCGAAGCGCAGGCGTTCACGGGCTCCCAGGCCCGGCAGCGGCTTGCTCCACCAGAGCACGTCGGTGGTGTCGGGCGCGAGCGCGAGGACGCTGCCGCCCTGGGTCTGGATCATCAGCGTCCTGCCGACGTAGGCCATGGACGAGGAGGACACCGACTCCGCGACGAAGGAATGCCCGGGATCGCGGAAAGTCGACGAACGGACGACCGCGGTGCCGAGCAGGCGGCCGCTGGGCATCGCCAAGCGCATCAGGGTTCCGCTCGCGCCCAGCAGCGCCAGTTCGCCGTCGTCGCGATCGAATGCGGCCGCCACGATGTATTGGTCCGGCGTGGCTTCGAGCGTGATCCCGCTCATCGTCCGGACGTCGAGAACCACCGCGCTGGCGCCGGACAGCTCGCGTTCGGTCCTCGACGCGAGGAAGCGGCCGCTGGCGGACATCGTGAACGGTTCGTCATAGTTGTTCAGCAGGCTGGCGATCGATTCGAAGGTTCGGCCGTCCGCGCCCACCCGGCTCAGCCGCCAGGCGGAGATCCCGAAGTTCTTCGACGCCGTCTGCTGCAGGTAGACCTTCGCGCCGTCCGGCTGCACGGCGACGCTCTCATACAGGATTTCCTTGTCCTTCAACCATTCGGCGGCTTCGGCGCGCTCGGCGGGATCGCGGTCGGGCGCCATCGACGCTTTGCCGAGCGCCCGCCGCGCGTCGCCGTCCAGGGGCTGGAAGGCGTTGCCGCCCGGCGCGCGCCGGACGGGCGCTTCCGCTTGCGTCCACGAATCGACCTCGGAATACATGTACGGGAACGGGATCCGCGGCGAAAATCCGTTCAGCGCCAAGTTGGCCCGCTGGTCCGTGCCTTCGACGCCGGCGCAGCGGGCGGTCGCTTCGTCCAAGCGCGAACGATCCCAGGCATACGCGCGGGCCTGCCCGAGGCTCACCCGCCGCAATTGCGGCGGATCGTCCGCATGCGGAGCCAGCGCCAGCACGGGCACCTGCACGGCATCCGTCATGCGGCCGGCCGCGCCGGCCGACCGCCTCTTCGGCGCCTTCAGCTGGGCGGGGTCGTCCTCGTGGGGGCCGGGCGGATGCAGCACCAGAAAGCTTTCGGGATAGCCCAGGTACAGCAGCACGCCGCATCGGTTGCCGAGGTCCGGCGCCGAGGTGCCGGGGATCACATAGCCCCGCGCCTGCCGGGTCCGGAGGTTGTAATGGACCAGTCCGAAGCCGTGGTCGAATTCGTCGCCGAGCAACTTCACGGCGCCCTTGTCGATTCCACCGAGGCCGAACACGATGTTCAGCACGCCGGGATCGCTGCCCGGCACCAGCCTGGCCTGCGAGAGCCGGATCTTCGTCAACGGGATCGGATGGGGTGTCGGATCGGCGGCCTCGGGCGAGAACTCGACCCACGGGCTGCGGCTGAGATCGATCGTGCTGGCCGGTTGCGCGTAGCGGCCGGGCGCGAAGTGGCGGAGCCGGCCGTCTTCGGAGATGGCGACGAGCGCGTCGTCATCCGCCAACCAGCGCCAGTCGTCCTGGCCCACCGCAGCCTTCAGGAACCGGCCGCCGGCATGAACCCAGGTTTCGACGTCGCGCCGGATGAACGTGTAGACGCCGCGCGGCGCGGTCAGCGTCCGCAGGTTGAGCATCCGCGGCAAGTAATAAGCCAAGGTTTGCCAGTGCGCCTGCAGCGGCCCCCGGGGTTCGCGATCGAGTTCGCCGGCGAGGTCGAGCAGGGCGCGTTCCGGGAAAACCTCTTCGTTCAACGCGCTGGCGGCGAACTCCTGCACCCGCAGCGCCCGTTGCGCGCTGGCCTGCGCCCGGGGCGCCAGGTACAGCACGAAGAAAGCGGCTGCCAGCACCGTGGCGTAGGCCGTCAGCTTCACGAAGTCCGCGTTCTGCAGCAGCCACAGCGCCGTACCGTGGAGGGCGCCGGTGCGGCGGCGGAAGTCGGCCGCCTCCACGTCGCCGTGCAGCAGCGCCGGCACCCAATAACGGGCCATGAACGCGTCGTCGGCCCGGCCGTCGCGCTCGAAGTAATGGCTGTGCCCGCCGGGAAAATAGCGGTTGTGCAGCCTCGACCCCGTCATGCCGTGGAAGCCCAGCCGACCGGCCATGCCGGTGAACAGGACGCCCAATTGGCTGAGCACCAGGATGGCGTCTTCGGTGCCGCAATCGTTGACCACGCGTTCGATGCCGAGCTCGGCGATCACGCGCTCCCAGTCGAAATCGGAGCGCAGGACGCTGCCGGCCAGGATCACCGTGCCGACGCGCCCGCGCAGCTCGTCCTTCGCTTGCCGCAAGGCCTGGCCGATCAGGTAGGTGCCGTTGCTGTGGCCGACGATCAGCAGCTCGTGCCCGGGATAGCGCGCCGCGGCGGCGACCAGGCTGCGCCGGAAACTTCGGACGGCCAGCCACCGCAGGGGCGGCAGCGCGAAGGCCAGCACCGAGAAGTAGCCGTACTTGAAATGTTCGACGCCGAGGCGGCCGTCGCCGCCGCGCGCCAATGCCCCCAAGCGTTCTTGCCATTGCCCGAAAGTCCGGATGCCGTGGACGGTGATCAGCACTTTGGGTCTGCGGGTCGGGGGCGGTGCGTACGATTCCATCGCGGTGAACCGGGCTGTTGATGCCAGGCGGATGGTAGGGCCTGACGTCGAGCGGCGCCAGGCACGGAATTGTCCGCGCCGGCTGAAGCCCGGGATGGGCCGCGCCGCGTCGAGGACCGCGCGATGCGGCCCTGCGCGCGCGCTGGCGCTCCGGGAACGCGGGGGCTATGCCGCCGCCTTCAGGATCGCCAACCCCTTCAAGTATTCGCCTTCGGGAAAGAACAGGGTCGTCGGATGGTCCGGAGCCCCTTCGAGGCGTTCCAGCAGCGCCCCGTCGACCTCGGCGTCCATCGCCGCGCCGGCGACGATCTTGTGGAACAGGTCGGCGCCGATGCCGCCCGAGCACGAGAACGTCAGCAGCAGGCCGCCGGGCGCGAGCAGTTTCAGCGCGAGCCGGTTGATGTCCTTGTAGGCGCGCGCGGCCTTGTCGGCGTGCGCGGCCGTGGGGGCGAACTTCGGCGGATCGAGCACGATCGCGTCGAAGCGCTCGCCGGCCTTCAGCGATTCGCGCAGCAGCGCGTTGACGTCGGCGTCGCGCGTCTCGTGCCGGTTCGGATCCAGGCCGTTGAGGCGGACGTGCGCGTGCGCCTGTTCGAGCGCGGGCGCCGATGAATCGACGCTGACCACGCGCTGCGCGCCGCCGGCGAGCGCGGCGACCGAGAAGCCGCCGGTGTAGCTGAAGCAGTTCAGCACGGATCGGCAGCCGAATTGGCGCACCAGCTGCGCGAAGCGGGCGCGGTTGTCGCGCTGGTCGAGGTAGTAGCCGGTCTTGTGGCCCTCGGCGACGTCGACCGTCAGCCGCCAGCCGTTCTCGTGGATCGTCACGCGCGCGTCGGCCGGGCTCGCGCCGCCGCCGCGCAGCCACGCGCGCACGGGCGGCAGGCCTTCGAGCGCGCGCACGCTCGCGTCGCTGCGCTCGTACAGGCGCG
>JBEVLR010000052.1:0-5420 GCA_040509075.1 Burkholderiaceae bacterium
CGCCGCGGGGGACGTCATGTTCTGCTTCGGCGGCATCGGCGCGACGCCGGACGACCATACCCGCCGGTGCGCGGCGCACGCGCTCGGCGTCGAACTCGCGCTGCACCCCGAGGCGCGCGCGCTGATCGAGCAGCGCGGCCACGAGATGGCGGCCGAGAAGGGCCTCGCCTACGACAAGTCGGGCCCCGACCATCAGCGCCGCCTGGAGATGGGGGTCTTCCCGGTGGGCGCGCGCATCATCCCCAACCCATACAACAAGATCCCCGGTTTCAGCGTCGGCGACCTGCATTTCATGCCGGGCTTCCCCGTGATGGCCCACCCGATGCTGGACTGGCTGCTCGACACCCGCTACGGCGCCTCCGCGGCCGCGGGCCGCCGGGCCTTGCGGGCGATGCGGGTGCAGGGCGTGAACGAATCGGCGCTGATCCCCGTCTTCGAGCGCATCGAGGAAACGTTCCCGGGCGTGCTGACGTTCAGCCTGCCGAGCGTCGATCACGCCCGCTTCGGCCCCCACATCGAAATCGGCGTGAAAGGGATGCAGGCCGCCCAGGTCGAGGCGGCGATGCATGCGCTGCGCGAGGGGGCCAAGGCGACCGGCGCCGTCGAGATGACGCCGCCCTGAATTGGCGCTTAAGTTGCACCAAATTGGTGCAACTACATGGATGCACAATGATGGCGCGGCAATCGCACGGTTGAGCAGTCGATTCCATGGATTTCAGGCCCGTACAGCGGCATGGAACCTGCTTACCCGGCTGCGCTTTACCGTTGATCTGGCCGGACCGTGCGCCGACCCGGTACGCTACAAACAAGGAGCCCGTTGATGTCCAAGACCGTCGCCGACGTGATGAAGTTGGTGCAGGAAAACGAAGTCAAATTCGTCGATTTCCGATTCACAGATACCCGTGGCAAGGAACAACACGTTTCCGTGCCTGTGTCCCATTTCAACGAAGACAAGTTCGTCTCCGGCCATGCGTTCGACGGCTCGTCGATCGCCGGCTGGAAGGGCATCGAAGCGTCGGACATGCAACTGATGCCCGACCCGAACACCGCCAACATCGATCCGTTCTTCGAAGAGCCGACGCTGATCCTGACCTGCGACGTGGTCGAGCCGAGCGACGGCAAGCCTTATGAACGCGATCCGCGCTCGCTGGCCCAGCGCGCGGAGGCCTACATGCAGTCTTCCGGCCAGGGCGACGGGGCGTATTTCGGCCCGGAACCCGCATTCTTCATCTTCGACTCCATCAAGTGGGACGTCGGCATGAAGGGCTGCTCGGTCGAGATCGATGCCGAGGAAGCCGCCTGGAACACGGGCAAGCACTACGAGCACGGCAACAAGGGCTATCGCCCGTCCGTCAAGGGCGGCTATTTCCCGGTCCCGCCGATCGACGGCGGCCAGGACATGCGTTCCGAGATGTCCCTGATCCTCGAGCAGGTGGGGATCCCCGTCGAAGTGCATCACCACGAGGTGGCGAATGCCGGCCAGATGGAGATCGGCACGAAGTTCTCCACGCTGATCCAGCGCGCGGACTGGGTGCAGCTGCAGAAGTACGTGATCCACAACGTCGCGTTCGCCTACGGCAAGACCTGCACGTTCATGCCGAAGCCGATCGTCGGCGACAACGGCTCGGGCATGCACGTCCACCAGTCGGTGTGGAAGGACGGCAAGAACCTGTTCGCCGGCGACGGTTACGCCGGGCTGTCGGAATTCGCGCTGTACTACATCGGCGGCATCATCAAGCATGCGCGCGCGCTGAACGCGATCACGAATCCGACCACCAACAGCTACAAGCGCCTGGTGCCGGGTTTCGAAGCGCCGGTCAAGCTCGCCTACAGCTCGCGCAACCGCTCGGCCTCGATCCGCATCCCGTTCGTCGCGAATCCGAAGGGCCGCCGCATCGAGGCGCGCTTCCCGGATCCGATGGCCAACCCGTACCTCGCGTTCTCGGCCATGCTGATGGCCGGGCTCGACGGCGTCGAGAACAAGATCCACCCCGGCGATCCCGCCACGAAGGACCTGTACCACCTGCCGCCCGAGGAAGACGCGAAGATCCCGACCGTCTGCCACAGCCTCGACCAGGCGTTGGAATACCTCGACAAGGATCGGGCGTTCCTGACCAAAGGCGGCGTGTTCACGGATGCCTACATCGACGCGTACATCGAACTGAAGATGCAGGACGTCCAGCGCTACCGCATGACGACCCATCCGGTCGAATTCGACATGTACTACTCGCTGTGAAGCCGGATCGCCCCGCGCCGCGGCTCGTCCGCGCGGCGCCCGGGCGGGCCGCGGCGGAGAAACGGCCCTGCGAAGGGTCGTTTTTCTTTTTTCGGGCTTTGCGCGCAATGCGTGTCGTCCGCCGGGGTCGCGAGCGCGTTGCTTCCGCCAGGGGTGCGAGGTTTTGCGCCACAATCGAACGATGAATTCGGCATCAGCAATGGCTTGCAGTGGCAGTTCCTCCGGTCGACGCGCACAGCTTGCATCGCTCGCGTGGATGGGCGCGGCGCTCGCGGCGCTAGCATCGGCGCCCGTGCCCGCGCTGGCCGAGAGTTCGGTCTATTACCAATGTCCCGGCAACGTGTTCACGAACACGATCACCGCGAAAGAGGCGGACGCCAAGGGCTGCAAGTCGAAGGAAGCCCAGCAGCCGACCACGATCCCGGCCCCCCGCGCGCGGCCGGTCGCGAGCCAGGGCGTCGCGGCCAGCCGCGTCGAAGCCCAGCAGCAGAAGGATCGCGACGCCGACGCGCGCAAGATCCTGCAAGACGAACTGGCGAAGGCGCAGGCCCAGCTCGACCTGCTCAACAAGGAATACAACAACGGTCAGCCGGAGCGCCAGGGCGACGAGAAGAACTATCAGAAATACCTCGATCGCACCGCCGGTTTGAAAGCGTCGATCGCCCGCACCGAAGCCGACATCGCGGCGATCACTCGCGAGCTGGCCAAAACCCAGTAGCCACGCCGTGGGGCCACGACGCGTTCCCGCCGCGCCCGCATCCCCGGCCGCGGACCCGGATCCGGCCACCGCGCCCGGCGCGCGCGCCGAGCCCCTCGTCGCCGGCATCGATTACACCGCCTTCGACCATCTGGCGACGCTGGTCGCCGTCGTCGAGCCCGACGGCCGCTGCAGGTTCGCCAATTCGGTGCTCGAGGCGGTCGTCGGCGTCGCGCGCCGCAAGCTGACGAGCGGCAGCATCTACGACTGGTTCCGCGAGAGGGCCGCGCTGTCGGAGGCGATCGCGGCCGTCTCGCGCAACGAATTCTCGGCGCGCCGCTTCGACGGCTCCCTGCGGCGCGCGCCGCTGTCGTCCAACGCGTCGCTGCCCGTGCACGTGATCGTCAGCCAGCACGACCTGCACGGCGGCCGGGTGTTCGTCGAGATGATCGAGATCGAGCAGCAGACGCGCCAGGATCGCGAGGAGCGCGCGCTGGGCCAGGCGCAGGTCACCAAGGAGCTGATCCGCAACCTGGCGCACGAGATCAAGAATCCCCTCGGCGGCATCCGCGGCGCGGCCCAGCTGCTGGAGCTCGAGATCGATCAGCACGAGCTCGGCGAGTACACCCAGGTCATCATCCACGAAGCCGACCGGCTGCAGGTGCTGGTCGACCGGTTGCTCGCGCCGCACCGCAAAGCGCAGGTCGTCGACGACCTCAACATCCACGAGGTGCTCGAGCGGATCCGCTCGTTGGTGCTCGCCGAGTACCCGCGCGGCCTGAAGATGGAGCGCGACTACGACACCTCGATCCCCGAATTCCGCGGCGATCGCGAGCAGCTGATCCAGGCGGTGCTCAACATCGTCCACAACGCGACTCAAGCGCTGGCCGAGCAGATCCCGGCCGGGGCGGCGCGCATCATCATGCGCACCCGCATCGCGCGGCAGGTGACGATCGGCAAGCAGCGCTATCGACTGGCATTGGAATTGCATGTCGAAGACAACGGCCCGGGCGTTCCCGAGTCCATTCGCGATCAGATCTTCTATCCGCTGGTATCCGGACGGGAAGGCGGATCGGGCCTGGGCTTGACGCTGGCGCAGACCTTCGTGCAGCAGCATCTCGGCACGATCGCCTGCGACAGCGTTCCAGGACGCACGGTTTTCAAGATCCTGATTCCGCTGCACTGACCCGCAGCGCGCACCGAATGAAACCTATCTGGATCGTTGACGACGACCCATCCATACGATTCGTGCTCGAAAAAGCGCTGGCGCGCGAGCAGCTCCCGGTGCGCAGCTTCGCGACGACCCGCGACGTGCTGGCGGCCCTCGAGACCGACGAACCGCAGGTGCTGGTCAGCGACATCCGGATGCCCGGCGGCTCGGGCCTCGATCTGCTGGCGAAAGTGAAGGAGCGCCTGCCGGGCCTCCCCGTCATCATCATGACGGCGTATTCCGATCTCGACAGCGCGGTGTCGTCCTTCCAGGGCGGCGCGTTCGAATACCTGCCCAAGCCGTTCGACCTGACCAAGGCCGTCGAGCTGATCCGGCGCGCGCTCGACGAGAGCTTGCGCGAGGAAGTGCTCGACGAGCGCAACACGCCGGCGCCCGAGATCCTCGGGCAGGCGCCGGCCATGCAGGACGTGTTCCGCGCCATCGGCCGCTTGTCGCAAAGCAACGTCACGGTGCTGATCACCGGCGAATCGGGTTCCGGCAAGGAGCTCGTCGCCCGCGCGCTGCACCGCCACAGCCCGCGCGGCGACCAGGGCAGCAACGGCGCGTTCGTGGCGATCAACACCGCCGCGATCCCGAAGGATCTGCTCGAGAGCGAGTTGTTCGGCCATGAGCGGGGCGCGTTCACCGGCGCGCAGACGATGCGCCGCGGCCGTTTCGAGCAGGCCGACGGCGGCACGCTGTTCCTCGACGAGATCGGCGACATGCCGTTCGACCTGCAGACCCGCCTGTTGCGCGTGCTCAGCGACGGCCAGTTCTACCGCGTGGGAGGGCATCAGCCGATCAAGAGCAACGTGCGCGTGATCGCCGCGACGCACCAGAACCTCGAGGAGCGCGTGCGCCAGGGCGCTTTCCGCGAAGACCTGTTCCATCGCCTGAACGTGATCCGCCTGCGTCTGCCGCCGCTGCGCGAACGCAACGAAGACGTTCCCGCCCTGGCCCGCTTCTTCCTTCAGAAGAGCGCCCGCGAGCTGGGCGTCGAGACCAAGCGCATCACCGACGACGCGCTCGAGGCGATGAGGGGGTTCGATTTCCCCGGCAACGTGCGTCAGCTCGAGAACATCTGCCACTGGCTCACCGTGATGGCGCCGGCGCAGGTGATCGAGAGCAAGGATCTGCCGCCCGAACTCCATGCGCCGCACGGCAGCCTGTCGAGACCGTCGTCCAGCGACGTCGCGTCCGCCGTTCCGGGGGAAGGCTGGGCACCGTCTTCCGCCGGCCCGGCCGGCGTCCCGGACGGCGGCGCGTCGTCCGCCGCT
>JBEVLR010000053.1:0-6809 GCA_040509075.1 Burkholderiaceae bacterium
CTCTTCCAGGCTGCCGTTGGCGCCACCCGAGTTCGGGCCCGCGGCCGGCGCGACGCCGGCGTCGCCGCGGCCGCCCAGCGAAATGATACGTTCGATGTCGGCGTCGGCGGCGGCGGCGGCTGGCGCGTGCGACGCCTCGATCTGGACGATGCCGTCCTGCGCCGTCAGACGACTTCGCCCTTCTTGACGACGTCGCCGACGTGCAGCGGTTTCACCTCGCCGGTCAGTAGGCGGATGTGCGCATCGCCCCAGATGCCGACGACTTTGCCGCTCAGCTGCCGGGCCGGCGAATAGCCTTGGTCGATCAAATGACGCAAACCGTGTTCGGCATGGCGGGCCGGCGCGGCGGGCTGCGCGCCGATCGGGCCGGAGCCTGCGGCATGGCTGGTCGCAGCCTCTTGCGGATGGGGGGTCAGCGGATGGGATGTCGACATGCCTGGATGCTCCGAATGCGGTGGGCCGGCCACAAGTCCAGCTCATCGTCCCATCGGCAAAAGCTGGAAAAGCTTGAACGCCGAAGAGAGGAAAACGACCGCTCGAACTTGTAATCGTTGAGTCGAATTATCCGGGAACACGGTATTCTTATCTGCGTCGAATCAGTCGATTGTCGTGAACTTCTTGGCAATCAGGGTTTATCCGGTGCTGATAAGAAACCAGGCGACGAACGCGATCACGCGCGGGCCCAGGTCGCACGGCGACGGCTTCGCTCGCGAGCGGGAGCGTCATCGATCGGCTCGTTATGGAAAGCCCGAGAATCGAAAAAAACATTCGGAAACAAGCCAGCAACTTCGCCATCCGGGCTTGGCACGGATTGGACTCATGACAAATTCGCGTTCAAGTTCTTGTCACGAGATAAGTACTTGGTCTCTACTCAGTCAACCGCGCCCCATATAACGGGCTCCTTAAGAAGGAATTGAAATGCAATCGATCCGCAAGTATTTCGCAATGGCCGCCGCCGTCGTCGCCACCAATTTCCTGCTGGCTCCGGCGTTTGCAGGCGGCGCGCAGGACAGCTGCACGAATTGGCGGGCGTCGGGCGGTGGTCCCCAAGGTGGGCCGAACCAGGCAGAGGCCGATTGCAGAAGGGCGAATGGCTCGATCAATCATTCCGTTGCCTGGCTGCCGGCCTATTTGGCCAACTGGAGTGGCAATTTGAACGTCTCGGGCAATGGTTACTTTGATCGTTCCTGCACCGGTGTGGCCGTGTACACCGTCGGCAAAACCCCGTACTTCAGCGCTTTTTGCTATGACCCGAGCCACATCAAGCATTACACCGTCATCAACCTGAATTTCCTGTCGAATCAGAACGGGAATCTGGGCTGGTAATCGACTGGGTTTCGCGATCAAACTGAATGGATGAAATGATGAACGTCAAAGTGATCCGCTCTTCCTCTTCGTTGCCCATGGCGCTTGCCGCGGCAAGTGCGGGTGTGTGCGCGGGATGGGCGATCGCCTGGATGTTCTTCTCGGCGCCGGTCTCCGGATCGACGGCTTCCCAGACGGTGGCAACCGTTTCGGGCAGCCTCTTTGATCCGGCGGCCGGCCCGCCGGCCGCCTGCACCTCTGTTCAGGAAGCCGCCGCGCCGTCGGTGGCGGAACCGGGTACCCTGAATCAGGCGCTCGGCAAATTGACCCAACAAATGAAAGCGGGCGGGTCCGGCGACCTCTCCGCCTCGATCTCCCGCCTGATCAACGGCGCGCAGTCCGACCCGGTCCTTCGCAGCGACATCATCCGGCGTTATCGGGGCGAAAGGGACGAAGCCGCCTTGGGGGCGCTCGCCGCCGTGATCTCCAGCTTTCCGCCCCAGGAAATCCGGGACATGACTTTGCAGCTCGCCCAAGGCGACGCCAGCCAGCGGGCCAGCGCCTTTCGCCTGCTCGCCGCGTCGCCGGGAAGCAGCGCCGTCGGCCTGCCGATCATCCAGCAGGCCCTGAACACCGAGCAGGACGCGCACGTCTTGAGCCAGGCGGTGAGCGCTCTGGGTTCGCAGCCTTCGCTGGATCCGGTCCAGACTCAGGCCGCGCTGGCGCGGCTCAACGCGTTGGCGGAAAATCCCGACCCCGATGTGCGCAGCGAAAGCCTGCGCGTGCTGGCGCAGTGGGACAAAACCGGCGCCGTGGCCGAGCCCCAGCTCTACAAGGCGCTGTCCGCCGACAATCCCGAGGTGCGGGCCGAGGCGGTCAATGCGGTCGGCGGCAGCGCGCTCCGTTCCGACCGCATGAAGGCCGCGCTGCTAAGCATCGTCGGCAACAATGCCGAATCGCCCGACGCCCGCGTCGCCGCCCTGCAGGCCCTGGAGCATTTTTCCCTCACGCCGCAGGAATACGCCTTCCACAGCCAGCTCAGCGCCGCGCTGGCCAGCCGCGGCTGATGCCGGGCTTCAGCGCTCCCGCAACGCGTAAGACTTGATTTTCAGCACGGGCTTGAGCAGGTACGACAGCACCGTCTTCTTGCCCGTCAGGATGTCGACTTCGGCCGTCATCCCCGGGATGATGGGCAGCTTCTCGTCGAAGCTCGACAGCCGCGTCCGCACCCGCACGACATAGTAGGCATTGCCTTTCTCGTCGATCACCGTGTCGGGGCTGATGTTCTCCACGGTCGCTTCCAAGCCGCCGTAGATGGAGAAATCGTAGGCCGTGAATTTCACGTTGGCGGTCTGGCCGGGGTGGATGAAGGCGATGTCGCGCGGCTGGACGCGGGCGTCGAGCACCAGCGAATCGTCCAGGGGAACGATCTCGACGATGTCCTTGCCCGCCTCGACCACGCCGCCGACCGTGTTGGCCAGCAGGCGCTGGATGCGGCCGCGCACCGGCGACTTGACCTGCGTCTTGTCGACCTTGTCGGCCAGGCCGATCGCGCCTTCGTTCAGCGCGTTCAGCTTGCCCAGCGCTTCGGCCAGATCGCGGCCTGCCTCGTTGCGGAAAGCGAGCTCGGTCTCCTGGATCTTGCGGTTGGATTCCTGGATGGACGCCTGGACGCGGCCGATCTGCGCGGTGCTTTGGTCGACGTCGCCCTTGCTCTTGGTGGCGTCGCGCTCCAGGCGCAGGATGTCGACCTGGGACACGGCGCCGGTGGCCAGCAGCGGGCGGGTCTGGTTCAGCTCCTGGGTCGACAGCTCCAGCGCGCGCAGCGCGGCGGTTTTCTTGGCCTGCATCTCGGCCAGCTCCTGCTCGCGCTGGGACAGCTGCTGGCGCACGATCGAGATCTGCGTCGACAGCTCGGTCACGCGCGAGTCGTACAGCCGCTTCTCGCCGTTGACGATCGCGCGTTCGTCGTCGGTGGCGGGCGTGGGCGGCAGGAAGGTAGTGCCTTGCGCCAACGCGCGCAGGCGGGCGACTCGGGCCTGCAGCGCGATGCCCTGCGCCGCGCTGTCGCGCACCGCGGACGTGGCGCGCGTCGGATCGATGCGCAGCAGCAGCTGGCCGGGCTCGACCTTGTCGCCTTCGTGCGCCAGGATCCGTTCGACCACGCCCCCGTCCAGCGACTGCAGCACCTGGAGCTGGCGCGAAGGGACCACGCGCCCGTCGCCGCGCGTGACCTCGTCCACCCGCGCCAGCGCGGCCCACGCCAGCAGCGCGACGACCACGAAGACCGCCATGCGCAAGATCTTCTGCGCGCGGGCGGTGTGCTGGCGCGACATGGCTTCGATCGTCTCGCGCTCGAACGCGTCGATGCCGGGGATCTCGCCCGGCTTCAGCGGCGCGCCGGCCAGCGCCTTCGAGAACGCCGCCCGCAACGCGCGCCAGCGGCCGCGCGCGGACGCCGCGGTCTCCTCTTCAGGCGGCGGCCCGGCCTTCACGCCGCCCTCGCGATCCGGCCGCTCTGCAGCGCTTCCATGATGCGGTCGCGCGGGCCGTCGGCGACGACCTTGCCGCCATCGATCACGATCACGCGGTCGACCATCGACAGCAGCGAGGTGCGGTGCGTCACCAGCAGCACGGTCTTGTCGCGAGCGAAACCCAGCAGCCGATGCGTGATGGCGGCTTCCGACGAGAAGTCCATCGCGCTCGTCGGCTCGTCGAGCAGCAGCATCGGCGCGTTGTGCAGCACGGCGCGCGCGATGCCCACGCCCTGGCGCTGGCCGCCCGACAGGGACTCGCCGCGTTCGCCCACCGCCATGTCGAAGCCCAGCGGATGGCGGTTGACGTCCTCGAGCAGTCCGGCCACCTCCGCCGCGGCGACGATGGCGCCGTCTTCCGCGTAAGGCATGCCCAGCGCGATGTTCTCGCGCAGGCTGCCGAAGAACAGCAGCACGTCCTGCGACACGTAGCCCATGTTGCGGCGCAGGTCGGCCGGATCCATCTGGCGCAGGTCGATGCCGTCGACCAGCACGGCGCCGGCCGTCGGCTGGAACAGGCCCATGGCCAGGCGCTGGATCGTCGACTTGCCCGACCCGACGCGGCCGATCAGCGCGACCTTCTCGCCCGGCTTGATCTTGAAGCTGACGCCGTCGAGCGCGTTGTCCTGGCGGTTCGGGTAATGGAACGCGACGTTGCGGAACTCGATCGCGCCTTCCAGCTCGCGCCGCTCGACGAACGAGCCGTCCCGCGGGCGCTCGACGTCCTGCGTCATGATCTTCTCGAGGCCGGCGAGCGCGGTGCGCGCGCCCTGGTACTGCATCAACAGGCCGACGATCTGGCCGGCGGGCGCCATCGCGCGCTGGGCGAGCATGTTGACGGCGATCAGCGCCCCCATCGTCAGGTCGCGGGCCCCGATCAGGTAGACGCCCGCGATGACCAGCGCCACGCTCATCAGCTGCGCGATGGTCGACGTCACGTACATCGACGACGACGACAGCCCGCGCATCTTCACGTTGATCGCCGCCAGGTGCACGTTGGTGCGTTCCCAACGCGCCTGGATCATGCTTTCGGCGCCCTGCGACTTGATCGTCTCGATGCCCGTCAGGCATTCGACCAGCGTCGAATTGCGCACCGCGCTCGCGCGGTACGTGCTCTGCGCCAGCGCGTGCAGCTGCTTCTGCGCCGACCAGCCGTAGGCCAGCATGCCGCCGAACGCCAGCACGACGGGAAGCGTCAGCCACGGCGAGATCCAGACGATCGCGACCAGGAACAGCAGCGCGAAAGGCAGGTCGATCAGCGCGGTGACGGTGCTCGAGGCGATGACGTCGCGCACCTGCTCGAAGCCGCGCAGGTTCTGAGCGAACGAACCGACGGACGCCGGCCGCTGCTCCAGCCGCATGCCCAGCACGCGCTCAAGCAGCGCCGCCGAGATCTTGACGTCGATGCGCGCGCTGGCCTCGTCGACGAAGCGGCTGCGCAGCTTGCGCATCAACAGGTCGCTCGCCAGGATCAGCACGATGCCGATGGACAGCGCCCAGAGCGTCTCCACCGCGGCATTGGGCACCACGCGGTCGTAGACGTTCATCGTGAACATCGGCATCGCGAGCGCGAACAGGTTGATCAGCGCGGCGGCCCACAGGATGTCCCGGTAGACGAGGCGCTGGCCCAGCAGCGTGCTCCAGAACCAATGGCCTTCGGGCGCCTCGGCCGTCGTCTGCGAGCGCGCGTCGAAGCGGAAATGGGGCCGCACGAACAGGACGAGCCCGGTGGCGCGTTCGCCGAGTTCGGCGTCGGTCAGCAGCACCGTCGCCTGACCCGTCTCGGGCAGCAGCACGCGCGCCTTGCCGCGCTCGCGGCCGATCAGCACGCAGGCCTTGTCGTCGCGCAGGAGCACCACGACGGGCAGGGTGGCGGCGTCGATCTCCGCCAGCGCGACGCGCTGCAGCTTCGTCGCCATGCCGGCCCGGCCGGCGGCGCGTTCGGCCAGGTTCAGCGTCAGGCGGCCCTGGGTCAGCGGCAGGCCGGCCGACAGCGACGCGCGCGTCGCGTGCTGACCGTGCAGGCGGCAGATCTCGACCAGGCAGTCGAGCAGGGGGTCGGCATGCACCAGGTCCTGGCGCACGGCGCCGCCGGACACCGAGGCCCGGGCGGGCGTGACCGGCGTCGGGGCGGGCGTCGCGGCGGGCGGGGGGGTGTCGGGAACGGCGGAGGAGGGGGCGCTCATCGAGAGGTCGGGTCGTTGCGGGCGCCGGCGCGCCTCGTCCTGCGATATCGGCGCAATGCACCGCGTATTGACCCCTGCGCCGATCGTCGAAGAAATGCTCGAGCGTGACCTTGACGGTCTTGAAGGCGAGCTCGCCCCACGGGACGTCGGCCTCGTCGAAAAGCCGCGCCTCGATCGTCTCGGGGCCGGGATCGAGTGCCGGGCTGGTCATTTCGGCCCGGTAATAGAGATGGACCTGGCCCACGTACACGACGTTGAGCAGCGTGAACAGCGGCCCGAGCACGATGTCCGCGCCGGCTTCCTCCACCGTCTCGCGCACCGCGCCCTGCTCGGTCGTCTCGTCGAGTTCCATGAAGCCCGCCGGAAGCGTCCAGAATCCCTTGCGCGGTTCGATGTTGCGCAGGCACAGCAGCACCTTGTCCTCGAACACCGGCACGGTGCCCACGACGTTGAGCGGGTTCTCGTAGTGCACGGTGGCGCAGGCCGTGCAGACGGCCCGCTCGCGGTTGTCGTCGGGCGGTTCGCGGTACACGGTCGGTGCGCCGCAGGCTCGGCAATGGCGGATCTGGCGTGCGTTGATCATGGTGCGAGCGAGTGTAGCCGCCGGCCCCACGGCTCGATCGTGCATGGCCCGCATGGCATCATCGCGGGCGGTGCGCAGCCCCCCGCGGGCCGGCCACCTGCCTTCGAGGAAACCGCCATGTCCGATGTGATCACCGTCCCCGTCGTCCCCCGCGTGCACGTGCACGGCGGCGGCGCCTTCCCCGTCCACCGCATCTACTGC
>JBEVLR010000054.1:0-5275 GCA_040509075.1 Burkholderiaceae bacterium
GGCCGGGCGCGGCGATGCCGGCGGGCGCGAAGCTCGATTCCTCGGCCACGCTCGAGCGCCGCTCGACGACGGTCACCTCGTGGCCGGCGGCGGCGAGCGCCTGCGCGGCCGCGACGCCGGCCATGCCGGCGCCGATCACGGCGATCTTCACCCGGCCCCCAGGCGGCGGCGCGTGGCGGACGGGAAAACGGTGCGCCGGTGCGCGCGGCCTGCTGGTATACTCTTTGGGTTTTTCTGGGTGGCCATGCGGCGACGCGATGTCGTTGCAGGATCGCCTGTTGAAAACGGGACGGGGGACGACGCGAAAGGCGGCAGGCGAGGCCTGGTTTTTCGGCGGCGTCCGCAGTCCCAAATCCGCGAACCCGGCAATCGAGGTGTTGTGGTCGATGCGACGCGGGGCGATGGCCCCGGATGGCTGGCGATGAACCGCGAGCCGTGCCGCTCGATGCAATGTATGCCGGGATTCTAGACCCAACCTTTGGAGCAGCAACATGCCCATGTCCATGCGCGAAATGCTGGAAGCCGGCGTCCATTTCGGACACCAGACCCGCTTCTGGAACCCCAAGATGGCCCCCTACATCTATGGCCATCGCAACAAGATCCACATCATCAACCTCGAGAAGACGCTGCCGGCCTTCGAGGGGGCGCTGAAGTTCGTGCGCCAGCTGAGCGCCAAGCGGGGCACCGTCCTGATGGTCGGCACGAAGCGCCAGGCGCGCGACGTCATCGCGATGGAAGCCCAGCGTTGCGGCATGCCCTTCGTCGATCAACGCTGGCTCGGCGGCATGCTGACCAACTTCAAGACGGTCAAGGGTTCGCTGAAGAAGCTGAAGGACATGCAGGCGCAGAAGGAATCCGGCACGCTCGCCGTGATCAAGAAGGAAGCGTTGATGTTCGAACGCGAGCTGACCAAGCTCGAGAAGGACATCGGCGGCATCCAGGACATGGCGGCGCTGCCCGACGCGATCTTCGTCATCGACGTCGGCTACCACAAGATCGCCATCCTCGAAGCCAACAAGCTGGGCATCCCGGTCATCGGCGTCGTCGACACGAACCACTCGCCGATCGGCATCGACTACGTGATCCCGGGCAACGACGACTCGGCCAAGGCCGTGGCGCTGTACGCCAAGGCGATCGCCGACGCCGTGCTCGAGGGCAAGGCCAACGCGACGAACGAGGTCGTGCAGCAGGTCTCGGCGACCGGCGACGAGTTCGTCGAGGTCAACGAAGGCTGACCCGTTCCGCCCGGGACGGCTTGAAAGGGGGGCTTCGAGCCCCCTTTCCACAGCACGTAGCAACGTGTTCATTGCCGGCGCGCGAACGGCCGCCGGCGCAGATGATGGAGTGAGAAGATGCCTGCGATTACCGCCAGCATGGTTGCCGAACTGCGCGCCAAGACCGACGCGCCGATGATGATGTGCAAGAAGGCCCTGACCGAAGCCGACGGCGACCTGGGCAAGGCCGAGGAGCTGTTGCGCGTCAAGCTCGGCACCAAGGCGTCCGGCGCCGCTTCGCGCGTGACGGCCGAGGGCGTCGTCGCCGCGTTCGTGGACGGCGCGGCGGGCGCGATGGTCGAAGTCAACTGCGAAACCGATTTCGTCACCAAGAACGACGACTTCATCGGCTTCTCGAAGGCGATCGCGCGGCTGATCGCGGAGAAGGGCCCGGCCGACCTCGCGGCGCTGGGCGCGCTGCCGCTGGACGGCAAGACGGTCGACGAGACGCGCCTCGCGCTGATCGGCAAGATCGGGGAGAACATGGCGATCCGCCGCTTCAAGCGCTTCGCCGGCGGGGCCAAGCTCGCGTCCTACCTGCACGGCACGCGCATCGGCGTCGTCGTCGAGTTCGAGGGCGACGACGTCGCCGCCAAGGATGTCGCGATGCACGTCGCCGCGATGAAGCCGAAATCGCTGTCGGCCGCCGACGTCCCGGCCGACCTGGTCGAGACCGAGCGTTCGGTCGCCACGCAGAAGGCCATCGAGTCCGGCAAGCCGGCCGACATCGCCGCGAAGATGGTCGACGGCTCGGTGCAGAAGTTCCTGAAGGAGGTGTCGCTGCTGAACCAGGCCTTCGTCAAGAACGACAAGCAGACCGTCGAGCAGATGCTCAAGGCCGCGGGAACCACCGTCAAGGCGTTCACGCTCTACGTCGTCGGAGAAGGCATCGAAAAGAAGGCCGACAATTTCGCCGATGAAGTCGCGGCCCAGGTCGCCGCCGCGCGCGGCCAGTGAAGCGCCGCCTGCCGGGGCGCGCGGCCCCCGGCTTACACTGCGCGAACCGTCACCTCGAATCAGCGCCTTACAGGGAGCCCTCCATCCATGCCGGCGTATAAGCGCATCCTTCTGAAACTTTCCGGCGAAGCGCTGATGGGCGACGACGCTTTCGGCATCAACCGGGCCACGATCGTGCGCATGGTGCGCGAAGTGCAGGACGTGACGCGCCTGGGCTGCGAGGTCGCCGTCGTCATCGGCGGCGGCAACATCTTCCGCGGCGTCGCCGGCGGCTCGGTGGGCATGGATCGCGCCACCGCCGACTACATGGGCATGCTCGCCACGGTGATGAATTCGCTCGCGCTGGCCGATACGATGCGCCAGGAGGGCATGGTCGCGCGCGTGATGTCGGCGATCGCGATCGAACAGGTCGTCGAGCCTTACGTGCGGCCCAAGGCGCTGCAGTACCTCGAAGAAGGCAAGGTCGTCGTCTTCGCCGCCGGCACGGGCAATCCGTTCTTCACCACCGACACCGCCGCGGCGCTGCGCGGCGCCGAGATCGGCGCCGAGATCGTGTTGAAGGCCACCAAGGTCGACGGCGTCTACGATGCCGATCCCAACAAGGTCCCCGCCGCGAAGCGGTACGCGAACATCACGTTCGACGAGGTGATCTCGAAGAACCTGCAGGTGATGGACGCGACCGCGTTCGCGCTGTGCCGGGACCAGAACCTGCCGATCAAGGTGTTCAGCATTTTCAAGCCGGGCGCGCTCAGGCGCGTCGTCGAGGGCGAGAGCGAAGGCACGCTGGTGCATGTTTGAGTGCCGTCCGCGCCGCACGGCTGGCGTGCGCGAGGTCGGCGAGGAGCGCTGAAAGATCATGAGTACCGCTGATATCAAGAAGACCGCCGAAGCCAAGATGGCCCGTTCGATCGAGGCCTTCAAGGGCGAACTGCAGAAGGTGCGCACCGGCCGTGCGCATCCGGGCATGCTCGATCAGATCCAGGTCGAGTATTACGGCTCGCCCGTGCCGCTGAGCCAGGTCGCCAACGTGTCGCTGCTCGATGCGCGCACCATCGGCGTCCAACCCTGGGAGAAGCCCATGATCTCGAAGGTCGAGAAGGCGATCCGGGAGTCCGAGCTGGGCCTGAACCCGTCCACCACCGGCGACGTCATCCGCGTGCCGATGCCCTCGCTGACCGAGGAACGCCGGCGCGACCTGACCAAGATCGTGCGCGGCCAGGGCGAGGACGCCAAGGTCGCCGTGCGCAACCTGCGCCGCGAAGCGAACGAGCACGGCAAGAAGGCGCTCAAGGACAAGGAACTGACCGAAGACGAGGAGCGCCGCCTGGTCGACGACGTGCAGAAGCTGACCGATCGCACCATCGCGGAGATCGACAAGCTGGTGCACAGCAAGGAAGCCGAGATCCTCGCGGTTTGAAACGTCCCGTGACCCTCCCGGTGCCCAGCGTCGATGCGGCCAAGCGCGACCCCGGCGTCCCGCGCCATGTCGCCATCGTGATGGACGGCAACGGGCGCTGGGCGAAAAAGCGCTTCATGCCCCGGATCGTCGGGCACAAGCACGGCGTCGACGCGCTGGTCCGCACGATCCAGGCCTGCGCGAACCGCGGCGTCGACCACTTGACGGTGTTCGCGTTCTCGTCGGAGAACTGGAAGCGGCCCGAGGAAGAGGTCTCCGGCCTGATGGGCCTCGTGCTGAGCGCGATGACCCGGTACCTGACGAAGATCGCCGGCGACGGCGTGCGCGTGCGCATCATCGGCGACCGCGCGGCGGTGTCCCAATCGGTCCGCAGCGCCTGGGAGCGCGCCGAGAAGGCGACCGAACACAACACCCGGATCACCGTCTGGGTGGCCTTCAACTACGGCGGCCGCTGGGACATCGTCCAGGCCTGCCGGCGCGCGGTGGAAGCCGGCCTGGAGCCGGCGCTGATCACCGAAGAGGCGCTTTCCGGCTACATGGCGCTGCGCGAGGCGCCCGATCCGGATCTCTTCATCCGCACGGGCGGCGAGGTGCGCATCAGCAATTTCCTGCTGTGGCAAGTGGCCTACGCCGAGCTGTATTTCACCGATTGCCTGTGGCCCGATTTCGACGACGGCGAACTCGATCGCGCGCTCGATGTGTACGCTCGTCGAGACCGCCGCTTCGGCGGCGTCAAACCGGACGCCGCCTTGACGGCGGGCGACACCAATGCTGCTTGAACGTACGCTGACCGCGCTGGCGCTGCTGGCGCTGCTGATCCCGCCCGTGGTCTCGCGCCATCCGATCTGGTTCGAGGCGTTGACGGCGCTGATGATCGGCGCGGCCGGCTGGGAATGGGGCAAGCTGTGCGGGCTGGGCCGCGCGTCCAGCCTCGGGTCGGGTGCCGCGCTGTTCGCCACCTGCCTGGCCGTGGGGCCGGTCTATGGCATCGAGATCCCGGCCGCCGCCTGGCTCGGCGTGACCGCGGCGTGGATCGCGTGCGCGGTCGTCGGATTGCGGGTCGGGCCCGAGGGCTTCAGCAAATCGAACCGCGTGGCGCGGTTCGTCGCCGGCTGGGCGTTGATCGGCGCCGCGTGGGCCGCGCTGGCGGCGTCGCGCGAGCGCGGCCTGGCCTACTTGGCCAGCGTCTGCGCGCTGGTCTGGCTGGCCGACATCGCCGCCTATTTCGTCGGCCGCGCGATCGGCCGGCGCAAGCTCGCGCCGACGATCAGCCCGGGCAAGAGCTGGGAAGGCGCGATCGGCGGCGGCGCCGCGGTGTTGCTGCTGGCGGCGATCGTGGCCGGCGGCGCGGCGCATCCCCATGGGAACCTGTTCTGGCGGCTGCGCACCGATTTCGGCTGGGCCGGCCTGTTGCTGGGCTGCGCGGCGCTCGTCGCGCTCGCGATCGCCGGCGATCTGCTCGAATCGCTCGTCAAGCGGGCCGCCGGCGCCAAGGATTCGAGCCGGCTGCTTCCCGGCCACGGCGGCATGCTCGATCGCATCGACGCGCTGCTGCCCGTGCTGCCGGCGGCGCTCGCCCTCACCGCATTTTTTTGACGATTTCCCGGCGCGCTCGTGACGCCCCCTG
>JBEVLR010000055.1:0-6015 GCA_040509075.1 Burkholderiaceae bacterium
TCGGCATCCGCTGGCCAACCTCTGGCGGGCCTTGCGCGGCCGCGGCGATCCGAACGCCAGGCGCTGGAACGGCAAGGCGTTCGAAGGCATCTGCTACACGCCGCTGTCGACCTCCGGCCACCGCCGCTTCGGCAGCCGCGACCGATTGCTGGACGTGCGGGCGCGGCTGCCCGGCTTCCTCCACATCGAGACCGACGCGCTGGCCACGCGCGTGCTGTTCGACGACCGGCGGCGCGCGATCGGCGTCGAATACCGCAAGGGCAGCCGCCTGTATCGCGCCCATACCGAACCCGCCCGCGGGCCCGGCGAGCTGCGCCAGGTGCACGCGCGGCGCGAGGTGGTGTTGTGCGGCGGCGCGTTCAACACGCCGCAGTTGCTGATGCTGTCGGGCATCGGCCCGATCGATGAATTGCGCCGCCATGGGATCGCGCCGCGGGTCGATCTCGCCGGCGTCGGCGGCAACCTGCAGGATCGCTACGAAGTCGCGGTCACCTACCGCCTGAACGAGCCCTGGCGCGGCCTGCACGGCGCCCGCTTCGAACGCGGCGACCCGGCATGGAACCTGTGGGGGCGGCAGCCGCGCCGCCGCGGCATGTACATCTCCAGCGGCGCCACCGTGGCGCTGATGCGGCGTTCGCACGCGGGCGCGCCGGAGCCCGACATCTTCGCGATGGCGCTGCCCACGCGTTTCGAGGGCTATTTCCCGGGCTATTCGGCCTGGCTGCCCGAGCATCCCGACCACCTCTCATGGGCGATCCTGAAAGGCCACACGCTCAACCGCGCGGGCACCGTGCGGCTGCGCTCCGCCGACGCGCGCGACATGCCCGACATCGACTTCAACTATTTCGATCCACGCGACGACCCGCACGGCGAAGACCTGCGCGCCGTGGTCAAGACCGTCCGCTACCTGCGCGAAGCGATGAGGCCGCTGATCCGTTCCGGCGTCATCGCCGAGGAACGCACGCCCGGCCGCGCCGCCGACACCGACGAGGAGATCGAGCGCTGGGTGCGCGACAACGCCTGGGGACATCACGCGTCGTGCTCCTGCCCGATCGGCGCGCCCGAACGGGGCGGCGTGGTGGACAGCCGCTTTCGCGTCCACGGCACCCGGGGCCTGCGGGTGGCCGACGCCTCGGTGTTCCCGCGCATCCCCGGGTTCTTTCTCGCCAGCGCGGTCTACATGATCGGCGAAAAGGCGGCGGATGCGATGCTCGCGGACGCCGCGGCGCCCGCCGACCCCGCGGCCGCGCCTCCCTAGAACCCGCGGCGGGCCGCGGGGGGAGCACGCCCCCGATTGACGCTGAGGCGCTCTATGTCCACACTGCGCGCTGTCTTGATTCGACCCGATCAACAGGAGATCACCATGGCCTACGACGCCGCGCAATTGCTCGAGATGACCCAGGCGCAACTGGACGACCTGTTCCGCGCGAGCCCGGCGGGCGCCATCCCCAGCGGCGAAGCCGTCGGTACGGCGATCATCGCGCCGAACACGAAATATTCGGCGCCGATCGCCAAGATCGTCAATCACTTCGCGTGGCAAGGCAAAGTGTTCGACGCCGAGCGCAAGCTGCTGAAGAACCGCATCACCGCGCTCGGCCTCGAGGCCATCATCGCGAGCGTCTACGTCGGCCCCAGTTGGATGGACGGCAAGGACTGCATCGTGCTCGATTACTCGCAGACCTCGCTGGTGGCGCACTGGATCCGCGACGAGATCCGCCTGATCGCGCCGAACCTCTACCTGGGCAAGGTGTATTGGTCGAAGGAACGGCTGATCGACTTCAGCCTGCAGTTCTGAGGCCCGCGCGCATGGCGAGCCCCGCGCGATTTTCCGCCGCGTCGACGACATGATCCCGCCCGGCAATTTCATGGTCGTCGCCGAGGTGGCGCCGGGTCGGGAACAAGCGCTGCGCGCATCGCTGGCGCAGATGAACACCGGCCCCGGCCGAGTCGATCCGTTGAATCGGCTGGTGCCGTTCGGGCGCTTCGAGGCCCTTCACTTCGCGCGTTTCGCGATCCTCGCCGACGCGACGCGCGGCGATCTCGCCGCCCACGGAGCGCCGGCCGCCGAACTGCCGACCTACCTCGTGTTCATCGGCGATTGCGACGGCTGCGGCCGCCGGCTGCTCGACGAGATGGCGCACGTCGCGCAAACGGGCTTGCGCGAAGTGTTCGCGCATTGCGTGGGCTTCGGCGCCGGGACCGACCTCGCGCAATGGCTGCACGCGCACGACCTGCCGATCGCGGCCGCCTATGCGAACTGGCCCGGCCGCACGGTGCGCCGCGTGCGCGAGGAGCGCGACCTGGCCGAAGCGCTGTCCCGCCAGGCGCGCACGCTGGCCGGCGCCGAGCCGGGCCGCCTGCAGGCGGTGCGTGCGCAGCTCTTGGAATTCGTCGCGGTGGAACGCCGAAGCGGTCGATTGCTCGTGAGCGCCGATCCGCCCACGCCCGCGCGATGGTGGTGGCGCAACCTGGCCGACCTGATCGGCAAACCGCTGCTGGGGCTGGCGATGCTTCCGCTCGCGCTGCTGGCGTCGCCCGCCCTAGCATGGATGCTGCGCAGCCGCGAATGCAGCGATCCCGAGATCGCCCCGCCGCCGCGGCCCGAACACGTCGCCGAGCTGGCCGAGGTCGAAGACCGCGACATCACCAACGCCTTCACCGGACTCGGCAGCGTCAAGCCCGGAGCCTTCCGCCGGATGCTGGTGACGTTGCTCATCATGCCGCTCGATTACGCCTCGCGCCACGTCTACAACCGCGGCCACCTGACACGCATACAGTCGATCCACTTCGCCCGCTGGGTGTTCCTCGACGGCAAGCGGCGCCTGTTCTTCGCCAGCAATTACGACGGCATCCTCGACAGCTACATGGACGACTTCATCAACAAGGTCGCCTGGGGGCTGAACCTGGTGTTCAGCAACGGGGTCGGCTACCCGCGCACCGATTGGCTGGTGAAAGGCGGCGCCCGCAACGCGCAGGCTTTCAAGCATTACTTGCGCCGCCACCAGGTGCCGACGCTGGTCTGGTACAAGGCTTATCCCGGGCTGAGCGCGATGGATCTCGCGCGCCACGGCCGAATCCGGGAAGGGCTGGACCGCCCCGCGATGAACGATGCCGAAATCGAAGACTGGCTGAGGTTGATGTGACGAACGACGCCCTGCCGTCCGACGGCGCCCGCACCGCCGCGCGCAGCGCGGAGGAAAACCTTCTGAATCCGCCCGCCCGCCCGAAGGCGTCCGCGCCGCGACCCCAAGGATGGAGGGCGGCTCGGTGAACGCCGACCACGGAAACTCCCCCGCGGGATCGATCGATCTCGCCGACGTGCAGGGCCTGCTGCGGTTCGGCTACAAGCACCATACCGAAAGCGCGTTCGCGTTGTTGCGCGTGAAAGACCGCGCGGCGGCGCGCGCATGGCTCGGCGCCGCGCCGGTCGCCACCGCCGCGCCCGGCCAGCCGCCCGCGACGATCCTGCAATTGGCGCTGAGCGCCGAAGGCCTGCGCGCGCTGGGCGTCGACGACGAGGTCATGCAAGCGTTCGCAGCCGAATTCGTCGCCGGCCTCGGCACCGACGCGAACCGCTCGCGGCGCCTGGGTGACGTCGGCGTCAACGACCCTTCGCAGTGGCGATGGGGCGGGCCCGCGTCCGACCAGGTGCCGCACGTGCTTGCGCTGGCGTATGCGTTGCCGGGTCGCCTCGCCGGATTCGCCGACGCGCTGCAAGCCCAATGGGACGACGCGTTCGAGCTGATGCACTGGTTGCCGACGGCCGACATGGGCGGCGTCGAACCCTTCGGATTCGCCGACGGCATCAGCCAGCCCGACATCGATTGGTCACGCTCCATCCCGGCGCGGGACGAAGACCGGCTGGTGTACGGCAACCTGTCGTGCCTCGGGGAATTCTTGCTCGGCTACCCCAACGAGTACGGCCGCTACACGTCGCGGCCCTTGCTCGACCCGACGGCCGCCGCGGCGGCGCTGCCGCGGGCCGAGGACGCGCCCGGCCGCGCCGACCTGGGCCGCAACGGCAGCTACCTGGTGCTGCGCAGCCTGCGGCAGGACGTCGCCGGCTTCTGGCGCCATCTCGACGCGCAGGCCAATGGCGACGAAGCGCAACGAAAGCGCTTGGCCGAAGCGATGGTCGGCCGCCGGATGGACGGGCAGCCGCTCGTGCCGCCTGCGGCGGACCCGATCGCGGGCGTGGGCGCGGACGATGCGTCACGGCGGATGAACGGATTCACGTTCGACGACGACCCGGCCGGGCTGGGCTGCCCGGTCGGCGCGCATATCCGGCGCAGCAACCCGCGCAATGCCGACCTGCCGCCGGGCGCCCGGGGCCTGCTCTCGCGCGCGGCGCGCATCCTCGGCTTCGCGGGCGCGCCGTCGCTGCATGCGGACGCGGTGGCTTCGGCGCGTTTCCACCGCGTCCTGCGCCGAGGGCGCGAATATGGGGAACGGATTTCGATGGCGGCGGCGCTGTCGGAACAACCCCCGGCGGCCGAATCGGGGCTCCATTTCGTTTGCCTGTGCGCCGATCTCGAACGGCAATTCGAGTTCGTCCAAGGCGCGTGGATCGCCGGCACCAAGTTCGCGGGCCTGCCGCACGAAAGCGATCCATTGCTCGGCAACCGGCACGCGGCGCCGGGCGAGCCCGACACGGCCCGCTTCTCGATTCCGCGCGCGGGCTGCCCGACGCGCGTCCTGGAAGGCTTGCCGCCATTCGTCTCCGTCATCGGCGGCGCTTATTTCTTCCTGCCCGGCGTGCGCGCGCTGCGCTACCTGGCGACGGCCTGATCGTCGGGAAACACTTCGCTGCCGTCGGGCTCGACATGCGGCGTCGAGTTGATCTGCTGGCGAAGCCGCGACAACGACTGGTAGATCTTCAGCCTGCCGCGGTTCTGGTTGCCGAGCGGCCGGTGCGCCGCCAGGCAATGCCAAGGGTTGATCGACAGCCGACTCGCGAACGCGAGCTGGGCCGCCGAATCGAAGGCTTGCCGCGGCAACTCCAGCGTCGCGACCGGGATCGGCGGGCAGTCCCGCGCAGCCCAGCGCACCGAAGCGTTCTCGATCGGCATGCGACGCGGATCGGACTGCAGCTGCAACGACATCTCGAAACTGGCGGGCCCCGCCGACAAGGTCGTCGCCATCGCTTCGCGCAGATAGTTGTCGGAGGGCCGCCCGGGCAGCCCCGGGATGCGGCTGCGCGCGGACGCCGTCGGACGGAAACTGTATTGCATCGCCCGTCCTTCGCCCAACAGGTAAGGGACGCAGCTCCAATACGGGGTCTCGAGCGGGCTCGTCTGCGTGCGGGACCAAAGGCCCTGCATCAGCGAATCGAGGAAGTGCCCGTGCGGACCGATGAAATAGAACAGCGGCGTGCCGCGGCCGATCGCGGCCTGCAGCTTGTCGTTTTCACGGACGTTCGGCGTCGTGAACACCGGCGTGCTGATGCCCGTGAAATCCTGCGTGAAACGTTCGTCGGCCAGCAGCTTGGGGCCGGGCACCCCCATGACCTTCACGCCGATGCTGAGCACGCCGACGTCGTCGATGTCGGCCGGGCTCGCCGGCCCCGGCCCCGCAAAGCGGACCCAGGCCGGATATCGCCTCGGATGCTCGAAAAGGCCGTGACGAACGGCGGCCGGCAAACCGTCGCGCACGATCAGCTCCCCGCGCACCATCCCGTGGGTCTTGGTGTTGCCGGCCCGCTGAGCATGGCCGGCGGTGTAATGCCCACGCACGTATTGCAGCATGCGGGCGGTGATGTCGTCGACCAACCGCTCCTCGTCTTCCAGGATCTTTTCCTGGGCCAGCGCGAGGTGTTCGTGCGGCTGGCGGGCGATGATGAGGGCCTGAACGAGACGGGTCAGCGGCTCGCGCAGCAACGCATCGACCGCAGGGCGGAAGAACGGGTCGATTCGCCGTTCGAGGCGCATCGCGCCGACGAGCACATCGTTCAACGTCTGCAGAAACACGGTCGCGCCTCGCCGTCGGAATGAAAACGACCCACCAAGACGTCTCGCA
>JBEVLR010000056.1:0-5958 GCA_040509075.1 Burkholderiaceae bacterium
GATGAAGAGCCGTTCGGCCGCAAGCCCGGCGGCAAGCCCGCGCTGTCGGAGGCCGAGATCGCCGACATCGTCGCGTTCCTGCAGACGCTGACCGACGGCTACAAGGCGCCGGCCGCCCCGGCCCCGGACGACCGCCGGCGCAGCGCACCCGCGCGGCCCTGATCGCCGCGCGCGCCGCTTCGGCCTACTTCCGCGCCAGCACCGGCGCGAGCGCGATGCCGGTGTGCGTCCGTCGCTCGACCAGGTGCTCCGGCGTGCCTTCGGCGACCACCCGGCCACCCGCCGCGCCGCCCTCCGGCCCGAGGTCGATGACCCAATCGGCCTCGGCGATCACGTCGAGATCATGCTCGATGACGACGACGCTGTGGCCGCCATCGGTCAGCCGATGCAGCACCTCGATCAGCCGGGCGACATCGGCCATGTGCAGGCCCACCGTCGGCTCGTCGAGCACGTACAGCGTGTGCGGCACCAGCCCGCGCCGGGCCGCCCCAAGCGGGCGGCTCCCCTCGGGGGACGGCGCCGCAGGCGTCAAGGGGCCGTCATTGCCCCCGCGCCGGGCCGCCCCAAGCGAGCCGCTCCCCTCGGGGGACGGCGCCGCAGGCGTCAAGGGGCCGTCATTGCCCCCGCGCCGGCCGAATTCGTCGCGCACCTTGCTGAGCTCGGTGACGAGCTTGATGCGCTGCGCCTCGCCGCCCGACAGCGTCGGGCTGGGCTGCCCCAGCGTCAGGTACCCCAGGCCGACGTCTTGCAGAAGCCGCAGCGGGTGGGCGATCGCCGGCATGTTGGCGAAGAACTCGACCGCTTCGTCGACCTCCATGCGCAGCACGTCGCCGATGCTCTTGCCGCGCCAGGTCACGGCGAGCGTCGCCGGATTGAAGCGCGCGCCGTGGCACAGGTCGCACGCGACCTTCACGTCCGGCAGGAAGCTCATCTCGATCGTGCGCACGCCCTGGCCTTCGCAGCCGGGGCATCGGCCGCCGTTCTGGCCGCCGGTGTTGAAACTGAAGCGTCCCGCCGCATAGCCGCGCGCCTTCGCCTCGAGGGTTTCGGCGAACAATTTCCGGATCGGGTCCCAGAAACCGATGTAGGTGGCCGGACACGAGCGCGGCGTCTTGCCGATCGGCGTCTGGTCGACCTCGAGCACGCGGTCGATCGCCTGCCAGCCTTCGACGGCGCCGCATCCGGTGGGCTGGGCCTTGCCGCGGCGGGCCACGAGATCGGCCACGCTGGCCAGCAACACGTCGCGCGCGAGCGTGCTCTTGCCCGAGCCGCTGACGCCGGTGACGGCGACGAGCCGCCGCAACGGCACCCGCACCGGCATGCCCTGCAGGTTGTGGAGCTTGGCGCCCAGCACGGTGACATGCGTGGCGGCGCCGACATCGCCGGCCGCGAAGGCGACTTCGCGGCGCGGCTGCATCGGGTGCGGATGCGGATGCGCGAGGCAGCGGCCGGTCACCGATTCCGGCACCGCGGACAGATCCTGCGCGGTGCCTTGGGCGACGAGCCGGCCGCCCCGCTTGCCGGCGCCGGGGCCGATGTCGATCAGGTGGTCGGCGCGGCGGATGGTGTCTTCGTCGTGCTCGACGACGACCAGCGTGTTGCCCTGCGCGCCGAGCCGGGCGAGCGCGTCCAGCAGGATCTTGTTGTCGCGCGGGTGCAGGCCGATCGTCGGTTCGTCGAGCACGTAGCAGACGCCCTGCAGGTTGCTGCCGAGCTGCGCCGCGAGGCGGATGCGCTGCGCTTCGCCGCCCGACAGCGTGGGGGCCGCGCGATCGAGCGTCAGGTAGTTCAGGCCGACGTCCTCCAGGAAGGCCAGCCGGCTGCGGATCTCGCTGACGACGTCGCGCGCGACCTCGGCGTCGCGGCCGGCCAGGCGCAGCGATTCGATCCATCGGCGCACGTCGGACACCGCCCACTGGGCGACCTCGGTGATCGCCCGATCCTCGAACCGGATCGCGCGCGGCGCGGGCGCCAGGCGGGCGCCGCGGCATTCGGGGCAGGCCGCGTCGGCGAGCTCCTCGGCGTCGGGCTCGCGCGCGATGAACGCCTGCTCGCGGCCGCGCTCGTCGTCGTCCTGCACCGAATCGTCGAACGCCAGCCGCTGCTCGCGCGTCAACGCGAGGCCGGTGCCCACGCAGCCCGGGCACCAGCCGTGCTTGCTGTTGTACGAGAACATGCGCGGATCGGGCTCGGCGTAGCTGGTGCCGCAGGTCGGGCACGCGCGCTTGGTCGAGAACACCTTGACGCCGCCGATGCCGAACGTCGAGTGCCCCAGCGCCATCGCGTCGTGCAGGCCGTCGAGCGGCGCCAGCAGGTGCATCACGCCCTTGCCGGCGTCGAGCGCCTTCGCCAGCAGCGCGCGCAGCTCGGCTTCGCGCTCCGGCTCGACCACGAGGTCGCCCACCGGCAGCTCCAGCGTGTGCTCCTTGAAGCGGTCCAGGCGCGGCCAGGGATCGACCTTCATGAACTCGCCGTCGACGCGCAGGTGCGAATGCCCGCGCGCCTTGGCCCATTTGGCGAGGTCGGTGTAGACGCCCTTGCGCGCGACGACCAGCGGCGCGAGCAGGCCCACGTGCCGGCCGCGATAGTCGCGCAGCAACTGCGCGGCGATGCTCTCCACGCTCTGCGGCCGCACCGGGCTGCCGTCGTGGATGCAGTGCTGGATGCCCAGCTTGACCCACAGCAGGCGCAGGAAGTGCCAGACTTCGGTGGCCGTCGCCACGGTGCTCTTGCGCCCGCCGCGCGACAGCCGCTGCTCGATCGCCACGGTCGGCGGGATGCCGTACACCGCGTCCACCTCCGGCCGGCCGGCCGGCTGCACGATGCTGCGCGCGTAGGCGTTCAGCGATTCGAGGTAGCGGCGCTGCCCTTCGTTGAACAGGATGTCGAACGCGAGCGTGCTCTTGCCCGAGCCCGACACGCCGGTGACGACCGTGAACTTGCCGCGCGGGATGTCGACGTCGACCGACTTCAGGTTGTGTTCGCGCGCGTTGACGATGCGGATGCTCCCTTCGCCGGCTCCGCCGCCGCCTGCGGCCGACCGCCGGCGCCCGCCGACCAGCGACTGCAGGCTGGGCCCGTCGCGGCTCGTGTCGCGCGCCTCGCCGGCGTAGCCCGCGGCCCGTTCGCGCGCGACGCCCGCGGCGGCGCCGCGTTCGAGGCCCAGCGTCCGTTCGTAGTCGTGCAGCGCGCGCCCGGTGTGCGAGCGCGGGTTGGCCTTCAGGTCGTCGGGCGTGCCCACCCCCACCAGCTCGCCGCCGGCCTCGCCGCCCTCCGGGCCGAGGTCGACCAGCCAGTCGGCCGAGCGGATCACGTCGAGGTTGTGCTCGATGACGATCAGCGAATGGCCGGCCTCGAGCAGGCGCCGCAGCGAGCGCATCAGCTTGGCGATGTCGTCGAAGTGCAGGCCGGTGGTCGGCTCGTCGAACAGGAACAGCGTGCCCTTCCTGGCGGGCGCCTGCGCGGGCCCGTGCGCGGCTTCGGCGAGGAAGCCGGCGAGCTTGAGCCGCTGCGCCTCGCCGCCCGACAGCGTGGGCACCGGCTGGCCCAGCTTCACGTAGTCGAGGCCGACGTCCACGATGGGCTGCAGCCGGCGGACGACCTCGCGGTCGTCGGCGAACAGCTGCACGGCTTCGCTGACGGTCAGCTCCAGCGCGTCGGCGATCGACAGCCGGCGGTCGCGCCGCACCAGGTGCGCGTCCAGCATCTCGGCGCGGAACCGCCGGCCGTCGCAATCGGGGCAGCGCAGGTAGACGTCGGACAGGAACTGCATCTCGACATGCTCGAAGCCCGAGCCGCCGCAGGTGGGGCAACGCCCGTCGCCGGCGTTGAACGAGAACATGCCGGCGCCGTAGTTGCGCTCGAGCGCGACCGGCGTGGCCGCGAACAGCTTTCGGATCTCGTCGAACGCGCCGACGTAGCTCGCGGGGTTGGAGCGCGCGGTCTTGCCGATCGGGCTCTGGTCGACGAACACCGCGTCGGCGAGCCAGTCGGCGCCGAGCAGCGCCTCGTGCTTTCCGGGCGGCTCGGTGGGCTTGCCGAAATGGCGCGCCAGGGCCGGATACAGCACGTCCTGCATCAGCGTGCTCTTGCCGGAGCCGCTGACGCCGGTGACCACGACGAGCCGGCCGAGCGGGAACTCGACGTCCACGCCGCGCAGGTTGTGTTCGGCGGCGCCCCGCAGGATCAGCCGCGGCGTCGATCCGCCCACCGGCCGGCGCACGCCCATGCCGACCTGCTTGCGGGCGCCGAGATAGGCGCCGGTCAGCGTGTCGGCCAGCTTCGCGTCGTCGGGATCGCCGTCGAACACGATGCGGCCGCCGCGCTCGCCCGGCCCCGGCCCCATGTCGATCAGGCGGTCGGCGGCGAGCATCACCGCCGGATCGTGCTCGACCACCACCAGCGTGTTGCCCGCGTCGCGCAGCCGCTGCATCGCTTCGACGATGCGGTGCATGTCGCGCGGATGCAGGCCGATCGACGGTTCGTCCAGCACGAACAGCGTGTTGACCAGCGAGGTGCCGAGCGCGGTGGTCAGGTTGATGCGCTGCACCTCGCCGCCGGACAGCGTGCGGCTCTGGCGATCGAGCGTCAGGTAGCCGATGCCGACGTCGTTGAGGTATTTCAGCCGCGTCCCGATCTCGTCGAGCAGCAGCTTGAGCGCGTCGTCGGGCAGGTCGCCGGGCGTGCGGTGGCGGTCGAAAAAACGCCGCAGGCGGTCGATCGGCAACAGCATCATGTCGTGCAGGCCCAGGCCGGGCAGCGCTTCGAGCTGCCCGCGCGTCCAGCCGGCGCCGCGGGGCATGTGGCGCTTGTCCGGCGGCAGCACCGAGTCGGCCTGTTCCTTGGTGCCGATGCGCCAGAGCTGCGCCTCGAGCTTGAGCCGGGCGCCGTCGCAGGCGGGGCACTTCGTGTAGCTGCGGTACTTCGACAGCAGCACGCGGATGTGCATCTTGTAGGCCTTGGTCTCGAGATACCCGAAGAAGCGCTTGATGCCGTACCACTGCCGATGCCAGTCGCCGTTCCAGTTCGGCGAGCCGTCGATCACCCAGCTGCGCTGCGCGTCGGTGAGCATGTTCCACGCGGTGTCGCGCGGGATGCCGGCGTCGCCGGCGTACTTGATCAGGTCGTCCTGCTGCTCTTTCCACGCGGGCGTCTGGATCGTCTTGACGGCGCCGTTGCGCAGCGTCTTCTTCCCGTCGGGGATCACCAGGCCCCAATCGACGCCGATCACGCGCCCGAAACCGCGGCAGGTCTCGCAGGCGCCGAACGCGGAGTTGAACGAGAACATCGCCGGCTGCGGGTCGGCGTAGCGCAAGTCGCTCTCGGGGCAATGCAGGCCGGTCGACCAGCGCCAGCGGATGCCGGGGTCGGGCGCGCCGGAGGATTCAGGCAGCACGTCGACGTCGAGCCGGCCCTGGCCGCGCTTGAGCGCCAGCTCGATCGCCTCGACCACGCGCGCCTTGTCGGCGCCGCCGACGCGCAGGCGGTCGGCGACGACGTCGAGCAGCTTGCGCTCGCCGCCGTCTTCGCCCTCGACGACGCGCTCGCCGCGCACGCGCGTGAAGCCGCTGGTCGACAGCCACTGCGCCACTTCCTCGGCGGTGGTGTTGGCGGGCAGCTCGACGGGGAACGTGATCGCGACGCGCGGATCGCCCGCTTCCCGCGCCCGCCGCGGCCCGTGCGACGAGTTCCGCGTAGATGGAATCGGGCGTGTCGTGCCGCACCGGCAGCGCCGTCTCGCGGTCGAAGAGGCTCCCCGCTCGTGCGTAGAGCAGCTTGAGGTGGTCGTTGAGCTCGGTCATCGTGCCCACGGTGGAGCGCGACGAACGGACCGGGTTGGTCTGGTCGATCGCGATCGCGGGCGGCACGCCTTCGACCTTGTCGACCGCCGGCTTGTCCATGCGATCGAGAAACTGGCGCGCGTAGGCCGAGAAGGTTTCGACATAGCGCCGCTGCCCT
>JBEVLR010000057.1:0-5217 GCA_040509075.1 Burkholderiaceae bacterium
CACGAAATCGGTCGCCGAGGTCGCCGCGCTGATGCATCTGTCCGACGATCTCGCGCGGCTGAACTGCCGTCGCTACCAGGCCTGGTCGACGCGCGCGACCGCCCGCAACAGCCGGCCCGCGATGTGGGCGTTCGACGGCGACGTCTACGACGGCCTGCAGGCACGCACGCTGACGGCCGACGACATCGCCTGGGCCCAGCGGCACGTGCTGATGCTCAGCGGCCTCTACGGCGTCCTGCGGCCGCTCGATCGCCTGCAGCCTTACCGGCTCGAAATGGGCACGCCCCTCGAGACCGGGCGCGGCGGCTCGCTCTACGCGTACTGGGGCGGCACCATCGCCGCGCATCTGAACGCGCTGCAGCGCGGCGAACGGGAACCGCTGGTGGTCAATCTCGCGTCGCAGGAATATTTCAAGGTCACGCAAGCGCGCGCCGAACGCCGCAAGGTGCTGCGGGCCCGCGTCGTGGAGTGCGTGTTCGAAGACTGGAAGGCCGGCGAATGGAAGGTCATCAGCTTCTTCGCGAAACGCGCGCGCGGCATGATGGCCCGCCATGCGATCGATCGGCGCGCGACCGAGCCCCGGCAGCTGGAAGACTTCAAGGCCGGCGGCTACGCCTTCGCCGCGCGCGCTTCGCAACCGGATCGGCTGGTGTTCCGACGGCGCGCGGCGGCGCCCGGCTGAGCGCCGTCGAACAGTTCTTTACCGGGCGCTGCCAGAATGAGGCGCGAAGGAACGTCGTCGGCGAAACCGCTTCGCGCCGAAAACGCCGCGATCGCGGCCCGTGGCCACGACCGCACGACTGGAGCCGCCCCATGGAATCTCGATCGAGCACGCAGAACGCCGCCGGTGGCCGGCAGCGGCAAGCCATCTCGGCCGAGCTGCGCCTGTGGATCGTCGCGCAGGCGCGGGCCGGCGTGGCGCCGGAGCAGGTGCTCGAGGCGATGAAAGCGAGCGGCTGGCAGGAAGACGTCGCGATCGAGGCGCTGGAGGAGACGCTGCGGGGGCATCTCGCCGAACGGGCTCGCGCCGCGCCGCCGGCCGCCGACCCCCGGCCGGTGCCCGTGCCGGAGCCTGCCATCGCCGATTCGCCGAGCCGGATCCGCGTGGCGGGCCGCGAGGTCGCCGTGCTGATGAACCTGAAGCTGCCGCGCGTGGTCGTGTTCGGCGGCTTGCTGAGCGATGCGGAATGCGATCGGATCGTCGCGCTGGCGGAGCCGCGCATGGCGCGTTCGGAGACGGTCGACAACTCGACCGGCGGCAGCGAGGTGAACGCGGCCCGCACCAGCCGCGGCATGTTTTTCGAACGCGGCGAGACGGGGGTGATCGACGCCGTCGAACGCCGTGTGGCCGCCTTGCTGGGGTGGCCCGTCCAGAACGGCGAAGGCCTCCAGGTGCTGCACTACACCCCCGGCGCCGAATACAAGCCGCATTACGATTATTTCGATCCGGCGCATCCAGGATCGGATTCGATCCTGAAGCGCGGCGGCCAGCGTGTCGGCACCTTGCTGATGTACCTGAACACGCCCGAAAAGGGCGGCGGCACCACGTTCCCCGACATCGGCCTCGAGGTGGCGCCGATCAAGGGCAACGCCGTTTATTTCAGCTATGACCGCGCGCAACCCGCGACCAAGAGCCTGCACGGCGGCGCGCCGGTGATCGAAGGGGAGAAATGGGTCGCGACGAAATGGTTGCGCGAACGCGAATTCGTCTGAGGCGGCCGCTTCCGCGCCGCGTTGCGCCGGATGCTTGCCGAGCCTGACGGCCGATCGGCCCCGCGCCGATGCGCCGGGCGACCATCCACCGTCCGGCCTCCGGGCCGAAGGGCGCCGGCGCGTCAGCGCTTGGTCGACGGCCCCTTGCTCGACGACGTCAACGACGGGCGCTGCTGCGGACGACCCGAGCCCGCGCCGCCCGCCGGACGGCCGCCGCCATGTCCGTTCGTGCCTGCCGGCTTGGCGCCGCCATGGCCGGAATGCGCAGGCTTGGCGCCGCCGTGCGATCCCGATGGGCCCTGGGGACGCGCCGCCGGGCGCGGCGAGCCGCCACCGCCCGGATGGGCAGGGCGGCCGCCACCGCCGCCGCCGCGGCGATCGCCCGAACCGGAGCGGCCATGGTCGCCGCCGTTGCCGCGGCCGCCCGACGGCGATCCACGCACGCCGATGGAGGTGCGGCCCAGCACGATGGGCTCGGCCCGCTCGGTGGGGTCGGGTTCGAAGCCGGCCACGACTTCCCGCGGGATCGGGCGCTTGATCAGCTTCTCGATGTCGCGCAGGAAGAGGTCTTCGTCGACGCACACCAGGGAAACGGCGCGGCCTTGCGCGCCGGCCCGGCCCGTGCGGCCGATGCGGTGGACGTAGTCCTCGGGCACGTTCGGCAGCTCGTAGTTGACGACGTGCGGCAGCTGGTCGATGTCGATGCCGCGCGCGGCGATGTCGGTCGCGACCAGCACCTGCAGCGTGCCGGCCTTGAACTCGGCGAGCGCGCGCGTGCGCGCCGTCTGGCTCTTGTTGCCGTGGATCGCCATCGCGGTGATCCCGTTGTCGTTCAGGTATTCGGCCAGGCGGTTGGCGCCGTGTTTCATGCGCGTGAAGACCAGCACCTGGTGCCAGTCGCCCGACTTGATCAGGTGCGACAGCAATTGCTTCTTGCGGTCGCGCGACACCGGATGCACGGCCTGTTCGATCGTCTCGGCCGTCTGGTTTCGGCGCGCGACCTCGATCAGGCCGGGGTTGTTCAGCAGGCGATCGGCGAGCGCCTTGATCTCGTCGCTGAAGGTGGCCGAGAACAGCAGGCTCTGCTTCTTCGGCGGCAGCACCGCGAGCACCTTCTTGATGTCGTGGATGAATCCCATGTCCAGCATGCGGTCGGCTTCGTCGAGCACGAAGATCTCCACGTGCGACAGGTCGCACGCGCGCTGTTGGTGCAGGTCGAGCAGCCGGCCGGGCGTCGCCACGAGGATGTCGACGCCGCGGCGCAGCTTGTCGATCTGCGGCTGCATGCCGACGCCGCCGAAGATCACCATGCTGGTCAAGGCGAGGTGCTTGCCGTAGGTGCGCACGCTTTCCTCGACCTGGGCGGCGAGTTCGCGGGTCGGGGTCAGGATCAGCGCGCGGACTTGCGCGCGCCCTTTCGGATCCTTCTTCTGGCCGCTGTCGATCAGCCGGTGCAGCATCGGCAGCACGAAGCCGGCGGTCTTGCCGGTGCCGGTCTGGGCGCCGGCGAGCAGGTCGCCGCCCTGGAGGACGGCCGGGATGGCCTGCAGCTGGATCGGGGTGGGGGTCGAATAGCCGGCTTCGTGCACAGCACGCAGGATCGGCTCGGCCAGGCCGAGTTCGTCGAAGTTCATGAGGTTTTCAGTTCCCGGTCAGGGCCGGGAATCGCGTATCGGCCTGCTGCGCCGCATCCTCTCGCGAGGACTCTTGTGGCGGGCACCAGTCGTGTAGGCAGATTGCTGGGGGGGAAAGCGTCGAGGATCGACTGCCGCTCGCTGGACTGGAGCTTGGAGCGGCATCGCCCATTGTATCGGGCGGCGACGCGCCGATGCGTCGAAAAGCGCGGCAACCTGGGCAAATCGAACGCCTCGCGGCTGGCGAAGCGGCGGCGGCCAGGATCCGCGGCGCATGGGCGTCGGCCCTCGGCGGGTTCCTATAATCGCCGCCCCGATCCCCTCTTTTGAACCCGCCGCTTCGAACGCCGGCGGCATCCATGAACCTCCTCAAGGCCGCCTCGACGGTGTCGCTGCTCACGCTGGTCTCGCGCGTGTCGGGCCTCGTGCGGGAACAGCTCATCGCCGCGAGCTTCGGCGCGAGCGCCTTCACCGACGCCTACAACGTCGCCTTCCGCATCCCGAACCTGCTGCGCCGGCTGTTCGCGGAGGGCGCGTTCTCGCAGGCCTTCGTGCCGCTGCTGGCCGATTCGCGCGAGACGCAAGGCGAAGAGGCGACGCGCCGGCTGATCGACGCGGTCGCGACCGTGCTCGCCTGGACGCTGCTGGCCACCTGCGTCGTGGGCGTCGCGGTGGCGCCGGCGATCGTCTGGGCGATGGCATCGGGCCTGACGGCGTTCGACGGCGCCGTCGTGATGACGCGCGTGATGTTCCCCTACATCGGCTTCATGTCGATGGTGGCCCTGTCGGCCGGCATCCTCAACACCTGGGGCCGCTTCGCGGTTCCCGCGGCGACGCCGATCCTGCTCAATGTCGCGGTGATCGCCGCGGCGCGCGCGCTCACGCCGGCGTTCGAAGCGCGCGCGATCCCCGGGGTGTACGCGCTGGCGTTCGGCGTGATGTTGGGCGGCGTGCTCCAGGCCGCGATCCAGATCCCCGCGCTGAGGGCGCTGGGGCTGATGCCGCGATTCCGGGCCTCGTGGGCGGGCATCGTCCGGGCCTGGCGCCACCCGGGCGTGCGGCGCGTGCTCAGGCAGATGTCGCCCGCGCTGCTGGGCGTGTCGGTGGCGCAGGTGTCGCTGCTGATCAATACGCAGCTCGCGTCGCACCTGGCCACCGGCTCCGTGTCGTGGCTGACTTACGCCGACCGGCTGATGGAGTTCCCGACGTCGCTGCTGGGCGTGGCGCTCGGCGTGGTGCTGATCCCGCAGCTGTCGGCCGCCCGCGCGCGCGGCGACGGCGCCGCCTATTCCGGCATGATCGACTGGGGCCTGCGCCTGGTCGTGCTGCAGGCGTTGCCCTGCGCGGCCGCGCTGCTGATGTTCGCGCAGCCGCTGATCGCGGTGCTGTTCCACTACGGCCGCTTCGGCGCGGCCGACGTGCTCGCCACGGTGCAGCCGCTGCGCGGCTACGGGCTCGGGCTCCTGGGCATCGTCAGCGTGAAGATCCTCGCGCCGGGCTATTTCGCGCAGCTCGACATCAGGACGCCGGTGCGCATCGCGGTCGCGGTGCTGGTTTGCACGCAGCTGATGAACCTCGCCTTCGTGGGTTGGCTGGGCCTGGGCGTCGGCGGCCTGGCGCTGTCGATCGGGCTCGGCGCGACGCTGAACGCGGTCTGGCTGCTGGTCGGCCTGGTGCGCCTGGGCGTCTACCGTCCGCAACCGGGCTGGGGGTCGTTCGGCGCGCGCGTGGCCGTCGCCACGCTGGCGCTCGGCGCGGCGCTCGCCTGGGCGGCCCACGCGATCGACTGGCTGGACCGTCTCCACCCGCTGTTGCGCGCGCTGAAGATGGCGGGCGTGCTCGGCGGCGTCGCGGCGCTGTACGTCGCCGT
>JBEVLR010000058.1:0-11555 GCA_040509075.1 Burkholderiaceae bacterium
CACGCTGCGGTGGGGCGACGCGCGCGCCAGAGCGCCCGGGCGCCCGATCCCGGCCTGCGCGGGGCGCCCCGGCGGCGCCGCGCCGGCGCGCCGCCGATCCCCGTCCCATTTTCCGAAAGCGGTTTCGAATGTCCCTGCCGATCTCGATCCAACCCGTCGTCATGGCCGGAGGCAGCGGAACGCGCCTGTGGCCGCTGTCGCGGGCGGGGTTCCCGAAGCAGTTCCTCGCGCTCGCCGGCGACGAGAGCCTGTTCCAGCAAGCCGTCGCGCGCCTGAACGGACTGGCTGCGGCGGACATCGCGGTCGAGCCGCCGCTGATCGTGGGCAATGCCGAACACCGCTTCCTGGCCCTGGAGCAATTGCGCGAACAGGGGATCGAGCCGGCGGCGGTGATCCTCGAACCCGTCGGCCGCAACACGGCGCCGGCGCTGACGCTGGCGGCGCTGGCCGCGCGCGGGCACGGCGCCGATCCGGTGCTGGTGGTGTCTCCCGCCGACCAGACCGTCGCCGACGGCGCCGCGTTCACCGAAGCGCTGCGCAAGGCCGTGCGCGGCGCCGCCCGCGGCGCGATAGTCCACCTCGGCATAACCCCCGATCGTCCGGAGACCGGCTACGGCTACGTCCGCAGCACGCCAGGCGACGGCCTGGACGAGGTGGCGCAGTTCGTGGAGAAGCCCGACGCCGAAACCGCCGCGCGGTACCTGGCCGAGGGCGGCTACACCTGGAACTCGGGCATGTTCGTGCTGCGGGCTTCGGTCTGGCTGGCGACGCTGGAGAGGTTCCGCCCCGACATCCTCGCCGCGACGCTGGTGGCCTGGAACGGTCGCCAGCCCGACGACCGTTTCGTGCGCCCGACGCGCGAGGCGTTCATGGCGGTGCCGTCCGAGTCGGTCGATTACGCGGTGATGGAGCACTGCCCCGGCGCCGGCGTGGACATCCGGATCGTGCCGCTGGACGCCGGCTGGAACGACCTCGGTGCATGGAACGCCGTCTGGCAGGTCGCCGACAAGGACGCCGCGGGCAACGCCGCCGTCGGCGACGTGCTCTTCGAAGACAGCCGCAACACGCTGGTGCACGCCGCGGGCCGGCTGGTGGCGACGGTGGGCCTCGACAACATCGTGATCGTCGAAACCGCGGACGCGGTGCTCGTCGCCGACCGCGAGCGCAGCCAGGAGGTCAAGAAGCTCGTCGGCCGCCTCGACAAGGACAGGCGCACCGAGCACACGCTGCACCGCAAGGTGCATCGGCCGTGGGGCTGGTACGACAGCGTCGACGCCGGTCCGCGCTTCCAGGTCAAGCGCATCATGGTCAATCCCGGCGCGACGCTGAGCCTGCAGATGCACCATCACCGCGCCGAACATTGGATCGTCGTGCAGGGCACCGCCGAGGTGACGTGCGGCGAGCGCAAGCTCATCCTCACCGAAAACCAGAGCACGTACATCCCGCTCGGGGAGACGCATCGTCTCGCCAATCCCGGCAAGCTGCCGCTCGAGATCATCGAAGTGCAATCGGGTTCCTACCTCGGCGAGGACGACATCGTCCGCTTCGAGGACACGTATGGCCGCGCCACTTGAGACGCCTTCCCGCGACCGCGGCGGATGCATTCCGCGGGCGGAGCCTGCCGGGCACGAACCTGAATCCGGCCTGAATCCCCTTTCGCCCTGTCGCCGCGGCCGCGATTGACGATGTTCGACGAACGCAGCGTCCGCAAACAGTTCCTGAACGCGCCGCCGTCCATCGGCAGCGCGATCGCGTCCCTGCTCGAGCCGCTGGTGGCGACGGGCGCGCTCGCCGCCGCCCATGCGGTCTACGGCTATCGGATGGACGGCGTCGCGATGGCGCTGGCCATCCTGCTTCTGGTGTTGATGTTTCCCGGCGTGAACCGCTTCGGCCGGATGGGCATCGGCGTGGGCATCGACATCATCCTGTCCTGGCTCTGGGTGCTGAGCGTGCTCGCGCTGCTCGGCTACGCGACCGACAGCCTGAACTCGTTCGATCCGCAGATGCTGATCGGCTGGGCGGTGGCGACGCCGTTGGTGCAATGGGCGCTGGTGGCGATCGGCACCGCGATCCAGCGCCATCTCGCCTCGTTGCCCGAGGCGCGCCGGCCGGCGGTGATCATCGGCGCCGGCCGCATGGGCATGCGCGTCGCGCAGATGCTGCGCCAGCGCCGTTCCTTCGGCCACGACCTGCTCGGCTTCTTCGACGACCGCTCCGCCGACCGGATGAACCTGCCGCAGGACGCCGCGATGATCGGCGCGTTGAAATCGTTGCCCGAATTCATCGGGGTGCATGGCGTCAAGGATGTCTTCATCACGCTGCCGCTGACCTCGCAGCCGCGCATCCAGTCGCTGCTCGAATCGTTGCAGAACACGACCGCCTCGATCCATTTCGTGCCCGACGTCTTCGGCGTCAGCGTGATCCAGGGCCGTCTCGAGGACATGGGCGGCGTGCCGGTGGTCGGCCTGATGGTGGCGCCGTTCACGGGCATCAACGGCTTCGTCAAGCGGGTGAGCGACATCGTGCTGTCGGTGGCGATCCTGATCCTGATCTCGCCGATCCTGATCGCGCTCGCGATCGGTGTGAAGATGAGCTCGCCGGGCCCGGTGATCTTCCGCCAGCGCCGCACCGGCCTCGACGGCGAAATCATCGACGTCTACAAGTTCCGCTCGATGCGGGCGACGGACGACGGCCCCGTCGTCGTCCAGGCGACGCGCGGCGACTCGCGCATCACGCCGTTCGGCGCGTTCATCCGCAAGACCTCGCTCGACGAGCTGCCGCAGTTCATCAACGTGCTTCAGGGCCGCATGAGCATCGTCGGCCCGCGTCCGCACGCCGTGGCGCACAACGAGCAGTACCGCAAGCTGGTCAAGGCCTACATGGCCCGCCACAAGGTCAAGCCCGGCATCACCGGTTGGGCCCAGGTCAACGGCCTGCGCGGCGAAACCGAGACGCTCGACAAGATGGCCTCGCGCATCGAGTTCGACCTCGAGTACCTGCGCAACTGGACGCTGGGGCTGGATCTGCGCATCATCGCGCGAACCGTCAAGTTGGTGTTTTTCGACCGCGACGCTTATTGACGGCTCCCACGCTCGTTGGCGCTGCGACGATCGCGGGGCGCGAGGCGCGAGGCCGCGACTTCAGCGCGGGAAGTCCCGTTTGATGCGGTCGGCGGCCTGTTCCAGGCGTCGGACGGCGGTTTCCAGCGCCGCGTCGGAGCTGAGCCGGGGCGGCGTTCGGGTGGCGTGGCGCAGCGAGCGGGCAGCCAGGCGCACGAGGCTGAAGTTGGCCGCTTTGCGGGTCGGCCGCCATCGATCCAGCTGCCGGAGCATGCCGGCGTGGTGCTGCGTCGACAGGCCTTCCCAGACGGACGACACCGTCAGCGGCACCGGGTGGAGCTCCACGTCGAGCGCGGAGGCCCAGTCGTTCCATTTGTCCCGGTGGGTGCGCACGAACGGCAGGATGGGGATCCAGGGGATGCGCAGCGCGTCCGCCACGATGGCGCCGTGCATCGCCTCGGTGACCAGGATTTCGGTCTCCTGCAACCGGTCCAGCACGTCGTCGACGGATTGGCGCGGATCGATGAAATTGAGGCCGGCCAGCGCGCTGGCCTTTTGCCAGCTGCCCCGGGCCACGCTCTCCCAATGCGGCATGAAGGAGAATTTGAAGCGCTTCGGCCGCGGCGGCGGCGCGAACCGGCGGATCAGCATCGCGGCGTCGCCGGCGACCAACGACGGGGAGATCCCGCAGGCGGCCGCGGTCCGGTGGCCGCGCACGGCATACACGCGCCATCGCTCGTCGAGCGTGGGCACGCCCGTGTAGCCGCCGTAGCCCGAGCCGAACACGATCTTGGTCGCCTCGGCGGGATGCGTGTCGAGCAGGATCGAACCGATCGCGAGGAACAGCGTCGACGCGTCCTCGTCGAAGAAGCCGGGGAACACTTTGGGGATGAGCCAGTGGTTCAGCTCGTCGCCGAAATTGAGGTCCGCTCCGCGGTAGAAATACAGCTTCATGCGGCCGCCAGCAAATAATCGCGGCAGCCCTGGACGAGCTTTTTCCGGCGTTCGATGTCCACGTTCATGACTTTGGCTTCGTAGTAGAACTCTTTCGCGACGGTCAGGCCGCCTTTGCGGAACAGGTTCTTGGCGTAGACGGCGCCGGCGCCGTAGTCGTAGAAAAGGAGCCGTTCGCGCGCGTCGTCGTCCTTGCGCCCGTGGTCGTGCGCGACGACGGGGCCGGGGAAATATCCGCCGCCCCAGCCGCGGAACGACGCGCGCAGCGCCACGTCCCACTCTTCCCCGGCGTAGCGGGTGCCGGCTCCGAAGCGGGCGTCGAACCAGCCGGCCTCGTCCAGGCACCGCCGCCGGAACGCCATGTTCGACCCCTGGATCAGGCCCCGGCGGACGAACCGGCGCGGGGCGAACAGCGCCGTCTTGTCGCTGACGTTGCAGCCAAGCATCGAATTGGCGGCGTCGAACGGTTCGATGCGGCCCGACGCATAACCGATGCCTGGGTGGCGTCGGAAAACCTCGAGCCACTCCAGCACCATGGCCCGGTCGACGTAGCAGTCGTCGTCGATGAAGACGACGACGTCGCCCCCGGCGTGCGACAGCGCGAGGTTGCGCCCCGCGGAATTGCCCGGCACGAAGGTCTGGTGCGCGGACGCGCGGAACCGGGACGAGGCGGCGTGGCGCCGCATCGCGTCGAACGAGCCGTCCTTCGATCCGTTGTCCACCAGCACGATCTCGAAATCGGGCGGCGCGTCCAGCGCCTCGATGCGTTCGAGGCACCTGAGCAGCCGCTGCCCGCCGTCCTTCGAACAGAGCACGAAGCTCGATGACAGGTCGTCGTTGTTCATTCGAGGCTCAACCCACCTTCGCGATCAGGTCGACGCTGAAGTTGAAATAGCCGTAGAGCGCGATGCACAAGGTCACGGCGATCACCGGGAGGTCGAGCTTCGGGCTCCAGAGGCCGAACCGGGCATAGATGACCGAGGTCGCCGCGTACGTGATCCAGCCCGCCAGCGAACCGCCGAGGATCATCCCGACGTTGCCGCCGAAATGGTGGCCGACCAGCAGGCAGGCCCACTGGATCGCGGTCTGCGCGCACAGGATCTTGGTCGACAGCCCCACGCGCCCGATCGCCCACAGCACGCCGGTGTAGGAGCCGTTCAGGATCGTGATCATCAGGCCGATCGCGTGGATGCGCAGGATCTGCGCCACCGGCGCGTAACGCGCGTCGTACAGGAACGCGATCAGGCGCGGGCCGGCGATCACGTAGAAGAGCGACACCGCCCAGACCGGGCCCACCTGCAGCAGGCGCGATTTCAGCACGACCTTGGGCAGCTGTTCGGGGCGCTCGCGGTAGACCTCGGAATAGGCCGGGAAGAAGATCCGCCCCGAGAGTTTCTGGATCAGTTGCCAGACGATGAGCGTCAGGTTGGCCGACAGGCCCATCATGCCCAGCAACGCCGAGCTCACGAGGCTGCCGGACAGCAGGCGGCTGCCCTCTCCGGTCAGGAACGTCACCGTGGAGCTGATGGCGAGCTTGAACCCGAACGAGAAGATGCCCCGGGCGGCGTCCTTGTCCCAGGCGAGCCGGTTCTTGATGCCCGGCAGCAGCTTGTGCCCCGCGACGACGGAGAACAGCGTGCCGCACAACGTGCCCCAGATCAGCGCATAGGGCGAGGGATGGAGGTAGGAGAAGACGATGGTGGCGCAGATGCCGAAGCTCATGGAGCCGGCGTCGAGCAGGCTGACCCGCTTCGCGTCGAGCCGACGGTCGGCGAGCGCCGCGTTGGTCGAGCGCAAGCTGTTGAGCAATCCGTTCAGGCCGACCAAGGGCATCAGGTAGACGATCTCCGGCTGCGAGAACCACCACGCGGCCAACGGCCCGACGACCGTCATCAGCAGCGCGACGCCGATGCCCTGGATGATCTGCACCGTCCAGGCGGTGTTGACGAACCGGGGTTCGTCGCCGCGGGGGCTGCGGATGATCGTCTGGGAAGCGCCCAGGTCGGTCACCATCGTGATCCCGGTGTTGATGGACTGGACGATCATCATCAACCCGAACGCCTGCGGGAACAGCAGGTGGGTGAGGATGATGTTGCTGATGAAGCGCATCCCGATCGAAAAGGCGTAGCCTCCGAGCGTCCAGCTCCCCGATTTCAGGACGCGGGCTTTCAGGGATTGGGGTCTGTTGTGCATCGATCTCGGGCGTCGCTTGGGTTGGATCCGATTGACAAAGGGTCAAGCATATCGTGCCGACCCGCCCGGAACGCGGGCCGTCACTCCAGCAGGCCGGACGCCTTCAAGCGCTCGATGACCTTGTCGGAAGCTTCGTCCGGCGTCATCGTCTGCGTGTTCACGACGATCTCGGGATCGGTGGGCGCCTCGTAGGGCGAGCTGACGCCGGTGAAGTTGGCGATTTCGCCGCGGCGCGCCTTCTTGTACAGCCCCTTGACGTCGCGTTCTTCCGCGACCGCCAGCGGCGTGTCGACGTAGACCTCGATGAACTCGCCCGGCGCCAGCTGGCCGCGGGCCATCGCGCGCTCCGAGCGGAACGGCGAGATGAAGGCCGTGATCACGATCAGGCCGGCGTCGACCATCAGGCGCGACACCTCGGCCACGCGGCGGATGTTCTCGACCCGGTCGGCTTCGGTGAACCCGAGGTCCTTGTTGAGCCCGTGGCGCACGTTGTCCCCGTCCAGCAGGTAGGTGTGGCGGCCCATCGCCGCGAGCTTCTTCTCGACGAGGTTGGCGATCGTCGACTTGCCGGCGCCCGACAGCCCCGTGAACCACAGCGCGGCCGGGCGCTGGCCCTTGAGCCCGGACCGCAGCGCCTTGTCGACGTCGACGCGCTGCAGATGGAGGTTATGCGAACGGCGCAGCGCGAAATTCAGCATCCCGGCGCCGATGGTGCGGTTGGTCATGCGGTTGATCAGGATGAAGCCGCCGGTGTCGCGGTTGTCCTGGTAGGCGTCGAACGCGACCGGCTGGTCGGTCGCCAGGTTCACGACGCCGATCTCGTTGAGGTTCAGCTGCTTGGCGGCCAGGCGCTCCATGGTGTTGACGTTGAGCTTGTATTTCGGTTCGGTGATGGAGGCGCCGACCGTCTTGGCGCCGATCTTCAACAGGTAGGGGCGGCCCGGGATCATCGGCTCGTCGGCCATCCAGACGATGGACGCCTCGAACTGGTCGGCGATTTCCGCGGGCGCATCGGCCAGCGAGAGCAGGTCGCCGCGCGAGATGTCGATCTCGTCTTCCAGCGTCAGCGTGACCGACTGGCCCGCGACGGCCCGCGGCAGGTCGCCGCCCATCGCGACGATGCGGGCGACGCGGCTGCGCCTGCCGGAGGGCTGCGCGACGATGAGGTCGCCCGGCTCGACGCAGCCGCCCGTGACGGGGCCGGCGAAGCCGCGGAAGTCCAGGTCCGGGCGATTGACCCACTGCACGGGCATGCGGAAGTTCCCCGTGCGCCGTCGCGTCTCGTCCACGTCGCAGGCCTCGAGGAAGCCCATCAGCGTCGGGCCGCGGTGCCACGGCATGCGCTCGCTGGCGGCCAGCATGTTGTCGCCCTTCAACCCGGACAGCGGGATCGACGTGACGTCGGCCAGGCCGACCTGCGCGGCGAACGCGCGGTACGCTTCGTCGATCTCGGCGAAGGCTTTGCGCGAGTAACCGACCAGATCCATCTTGTTGACCGCCAGCACCACCTTGCGGATGCCGATCAGGTGGACGAGGACGCTGTGGCGGCGGGTCTGCGTGAGCACGCCCTTGCGCGCGTCGACCAGAACCACCGCGGCGTCGGCGGTCGACGCGCCGGTGACCATGTTGCGCGTGTACTGCTCGTGGCCGGGCGTGTCGGCGACGATGAACTTGCGGCGGTCGGTCGAGAAGAAGCGGTAGGCGACGTCGATCGTGATGCCCTGCTCGCGCTCGGCGGACAGGCCGTCGACCAGCAGCGCGAAATCGAGGCCGTCGCCTTGCGTGCCCCATTTCCTCGAATCGCCCTCGATGGCGGCGAGCTGGTCTTCGGAGAGCGTCTTCGAGTCGTACAGCAGCCGGCCGATCACGGTGGACTTGCCGTCGTCGACCGAGCCGCAGGTGATGAAGCGCAGCAAGCTCTTCTTTTCGTGCTGCTGCAGATAGCGCTCGACGTCGGTCGAGATCAGGGCATCGGCCATGGAGGGTCCCGTCGATCGGATGACAACGCTTGCACCCGACACCTCGCCCATGAATGCAAAAGCGCGCCCATCGTGACGGTACCGCGCTTCGCAAATGCGTTGTCAAGTTCGCGTCATGAAAGGCGCGAGGTCTGCTCGGCACTATAAATCACGTCGAACCACGGCGAATAACAACCAATGAGATCATCATGCCGCCTTTAAGAGAAACACCAGCATCCGGCGCCCAGGGGGACGTTTACGAGATGGCCGGCGCAGGGGAGAACCAACGCCCGCTTGTGCAATCCTTCATGACGATGGCGATCGCGGCGCCCTCAAATTCGTCGCTGGCGACGCAGATGCACAACGGCCTCGGCGGGCTGCAGGGTGGCCGGGGGGACCGGCGTTCCGAGAGCGTCCAATTCGGCGCCATGAGCTCGACGGGCGGCCTTCAGGTGCCCAATCCGGGGGGATTCGGCCCGACGAGGAGCCGATCCGTGCATCGGACCCCGCACACCACGAGCGTCGAACTGGAGGCCATCACGCCCCGACTGCGTAGCCGATCCACGCCTCCGCAGATGGAATTCGAGCAGGCGCAAAGCAGGATCATGGCGTCGGAGTCGTTCGAACAGGCGCGCCAGATCGCCAGGGATTTTTACGGCCGGGGCTCCGACAACGACAATGTGTTCAACATGGCGCTGGGCGGCGGCGTGTTCTTGCCGCACCAGGTCGAGGCCATGCGCGAGGCGAAAGAAATCACGCCCCTGCAGTTCGAATTCGCGCTGGAGTCCGGCATCAGATGGACGCCTTGGGTGCGCCTGATCACGTACGTCTACGGGCCCTCGAATCCCGACGAAGAGTTCCAATCGCGCGCCCAGCAGGTGGGGGCGAGGTATTTCGCCCACGACAACCCCGAGGCGGCCCTCTTCACTTTCGAGCGGGAAGGCGAAACGCTGTTCGGCGACATCGAAGTCCGCATGTTGGCGGCCGATCCACGGCAGATCACTGAGGACCAGGGTTTGCGGATGCGGTACCTGACGCGCGATCAGTGGGACTTGTTCGTCTTCGTCGCTTTCAATTTCCATCAGCCCGACCTGATGGGCGACTGCGCGCGGGGCCTGTCGGCCTTCGAGAAATGCGGTGGATCCCCGGGCATCTCGCCCACCGAGTTCCTGGCGGCCGATGTCCTCGAAGACGTGCATGTGCGCTTGATCCTCGCGGATCCTTTCAAAGACCCCGGGAGCCTGCATCCGGACATCGAGGTGCGGATGGGGCTGATGAAGAACGAAGCGCGCGCTCGGCTCGACAAGGCGAGGGAAAAGGAGCGTGGCCGGATCGACGCGGAACGGCAGCGGATCGAGGCGGGAAGGCAGCAACCCGAGGCGGAAATCACGCCGCCCGATGGCCCCCCTCCGGACTATGAATCGTTGACGTTCCCCGACAGGCCGTTCGGGCGCGAGGCCGCTCCGCCGCTGGTGCTGCGGCCGCTGAATCCGGCCCAGTACTACGGGAAAACGTCCGTCCCCGGTTTCACGCCGGAGGAAACGGAGGCGATCCGCAGGAACCCCAACGTGCTGATGCAGATTCCCAACCAGATGCTCCTGAACGGCATCGCCTACGAGCGCGGCAGGCGGACTTTCAACACGTTCAAGGGTCGGCAGCAGCCCAACTTGCCATCCACCTTGTTCGGCTTCACAAGTCATCAGCTGGGGCAAATGGCCCGTCAGCCGAAATGGCAGCAAGAAGATCAAATCGCCCGCCAGCTGCAGCCGGGGCGGGAAAATCGGGATTTCGCGCTCACGGTGATACGCATCGTGTTGGCCGGTTGACCAGCGCGCGAAGTGCGGGAAGGAGCCGCGCGCGGGCTCAGAAATAGCCTTCCTGCTTCTTCTTTTCCATCGACGCCGACGAATCGTGGTCGATCAGCCGTCCGTGGCGTTCCGAGGTTCGCGCCAGCAGCGTTTCGCGGATCACGGCCGGCAGCGTGTCGGCGGTCGACTCGATCGCCACCGACAGCGGATAGCAGCCGAGCGTCCGGAAGCGCACGCTCTTCATCGCCGGCGTTTCGCCGGCCCTCAGCGGGAGGCGGTCGTCGTCGACCATGATCAGCGTGCCGTCGCGGTCGACCACCGGCCGGACCGCGGCGAGGTACAGCTCGACGATCGGAATGCCCTCGAGGCGGACGTATTGCCAGACGTCGAGCTCGGTCCAGTTCGAGATCGGGAACACGCGGATCGACTCGCCCTTTCGCTTGCGGCCGTTGTACAGGCGCCAGAGTTCCGGGCGCTGGTCCTTCGGATCCCAGCGGTGCTGCGCCGAGCGGAACGAGAAGATGCGCTCCTTCGCGCGCGACTTTTCCTCGTCGCGGCGCGCGCCGCCGAACGCCGCGTCGAAGCCGTGCAGGTCGAGCGCCTGCTTCAGCCCCTGCGTCTTCCACAGATCGGTGTGGATCGCCGAGCCGTGCGTGAACGGATTGATGCCCAGCTCCGCGGCCTCGGGATTGCGGTGCACCAGCAGCTCCATGCCGCTTTCGCGCGCCATGCGGTCGCGCATCTCGTACATCGCGCGGAACTTCCACGTGGTATCCACGTGCAGCAGCGGGAAGGGCGGGGGCGAGGGATAGAAGGCCTTCTTGGCCAGGTGCAGCATCACCGCCGAGTCCTTACCGATCGAATACAGCATGACGGGCTTGTCCGTTTCGGCCACGACCTCGCGCAGGATGTGGATGCTCTCGGCTTCCAGGCGCTGGAGATGGGTCAGGTTCATGCCCCGCATGATCGCCGAGAATCCGCTTTTGCCTGATGAACGCCCCTCCGGGCGGCGTCCCCGCCGCCGGGCGGTCGGGTCGGACGGCGCAACCGCATCGAATCGAGAGGACGGAATCCATGGACCGCGCCCGCGTCGATCCCGCCGGCTTGCTCGCCGACCTCGTCGGGTTGATCCGGGAAGCGGGCCGCCAGGTCATGCAGGTCTACCGCAGCGACTTCGACGTGCAGTCCAAGGCCGACGAATCGCCGGTCACCGCGGCCGACCGCCTCGCCGAGCGGGTGATCCTCGCCGGCCTCCGGCGGCGAACCCCCGGACTTCCCATCGTGGCGGAAGAATCCGCCGCGGCGGGGCCTCTGCCGGATGCGGGGGATCGCTTCTGGCTGGTCGACCCCGTCGACGGCACGCGCGAGTTCGTCCAGCGCAACGGCGAATTCACCGTCAACGTCGCGCTGATCGACCGCGGCCGGCCGGTGCTCGGGCTGGTGCTGGCGCCGGCGCTCGGGCGGCTGTTCTGCGGCGCGGCCGGCGTCGGTGCGTGGGTCGAGGACGGCGCCGGCCGCCGGCGGCCGATCGCCACGCGGCCGGTGCCCGCCGACGGCCTGACGGTGGTCGGCAGCCGCCGGCA
>JBEVLR010000059.1:0-3292 GCA_040509075.1 Burkholderiaceae bacterium
GACGGGCGCCCCATCGACGCCGCGCGGCCCGCGGCCCGTCCGGGCACCGATCACAGCGCGACCACGCGTTGGGCCTTGATGGCGGCGTCGATCGCCTTGCCCTTGCGCGCGCGCCTGCCCGCGTGCGCCGCGAGTGCGGCTCCCCTCAGCTCTTCTTCCTTCGACTTGCCGCCGCGGCCGGTGCCCAGCACCTTCACGCCGGCCGCGCAGGCGGCGACCGAGACGAGCGGATCGCGCGCATCGACGTCCATCAGCGTCAGGCCTTTGCCGCCGCCGGACTGGAGCTTCAGCTCGTCGAGCGGGAACACGAGCAACCGGCTCGACAGACTCAGGCAGGCGACCTGCGTGTGCGACGCCTGCAACGGCACCGGCGGCAACAGGCGATCCTTTTCGTCGATGCTCAGGAAGCTCTTGCCGCCTTTCTGGCGGCTCGCCATGTCGCCGACCTTGGCCAGCAGTCCGAAACCGCCGGTGTTGGCCAGCAACAGCGTCGCCTCGGGCGATGCGGCGAAGTAATGCAACGGCTGGGTGCCCGATTCGAGGTCGATCAGCGTGGTGATCGGCACGCCGTCGCCGCGCGCGCCGGGCAGCGCGCCGACCGCGACGGTGTAGACGCGCGCAGTGCCGCCGCGGCTGCCGCCGAACACGAGCAGCGTGTCGACGCTGCGGCACTCGAACGTGCCGTACAGCCCGTCGCCCGACTTGAACGCGAAGCCGCCCGCCTCGTGGCCATGCCCCTTCTGCGCCCGCGCCCACCCCTTCAGGCTGACGACGACGGTGACGGGTTCATCGACGACCTTCACCTCCGCGACCGCGCGCTTGTCGGCCTGGATCAGCGTGCGGCGGTCGTCGCCGTGCAGCTTCGCGTCGGCCTCGAGCTCTTTGATCACCGTGCGCTTGAGCGCGGCGGGGCTGGCCAGGATGGCCTCGAGCGCCTGCCGCTGATCGCGCTTGTCGGCCAGCTCCTGCTCGATCTTGATCGCCTCCAGGCGGGCGAGCTGGCGCAGCCGGATGTCGAGGATGTCGTCGGCCTGGCGCTCGCTCAGGCCGAATTCGGCCATCAGCGCCGGCCGGGGCTCGTCGCTTCCGCGGATGATCGCGATGACGCGGTCGATATTGAGCAGGACGAGTTGCCGGCCTTCCAGGATGTGGATGCGGTCGAGCACGACGTTCAGGCGGTGGTCGGTGCGCCGCTCGACGGTCTGCTGGCGGAACGCGAGCCACTCGGCCAGGATCTGGCGCAGGCTCTTGAGCGTCGGGCGGCCGTCGCCGCCGATCATCGTCAGGTTGACGGAGGCGGAACTCTCCAGGCTCGTGTGCGCCAGCAGCGCGGTCGCGAGCTCCTGCGGCGCGACCGTGCGGCTCTTCGGCTCGAAGACGAGGCGCACCGGGGCCGCGCGATTCGATTCGTCGCGCGCGCCGTCGAGCACCGCGAGGATCGTCGCCTTCAGCTGCAGCTGATCGGCGGTCAACGCCTTCTTGCCGGGCTTGACCTTCGGATTGGTGAGCTCTTCGATTTCCTCGAGCACGCGCTGCGTGCTGGCGCCCGGCGGCAGCTCGGTGACGACCAGCTGCCATTGGCCGCGCGCCAGATCCTCGATCTTCCAGCGGGCGCGAACCTTGAGGCTGCCGCGGCCGGTGGCGTAGGCGTCCCGGATGTCGGCTTCGTTGCTGATGATCTGGCCGCCGCCAGGGAAATCGGGGCCGGGGATCTCGGCGAAGAGCTCGTCGTCGGTGAGCTGGTCGTTCTTGAGCAGCGCGATCGCCGCGCCGGCGACTTCGCGCAGGTTGTGGCTGGGCACTTCGGTGGCGAGGCCGACCGCGATGCCGCTCGCGCCGTTCAGCAAGACGAACGGCAGGCGCGCCGGCAGCAGCCTCGGCTCTTCGGCGGTGCCGTCGTAGTTCGGGATGAAGGCGACGGTGCCCTCGTCGATCTCGTCGAGCAACAGGCGCGCGATCGGATTCAGGCGCGCTTCCGTGTAGCGCATCGCCGCCGCGCCGTCGCCGTCGCGGCTGCCGAAGTTGCCCTGGCCGTCGATCAGCGGGTAGCGCAGGCTGAAGTCCTGCGCCATGCGCACGAGCGCATCGTAGGCGGCCGTGTCGCCGTGCGGATGGAAATTCCCGAGCACGTCGCCGACGACCTTCGCGCTCTTGCGCGCCTTCGGGCCGGCCGGGGCGCCGTTGGTGAACGACAGGCCCATGCGGTGCATCGCGTAGAGGATCCGCCGCTGCACCGGCTTGCAGCCGTCGCACACGTCGGGCAGCGCGCGGCCCTTGACCACGCTCAACGCGTATTCGAGATAGGCGCGCTCGGCGTAATGCGCCAACGTCAGCGATTCGCCGCCGCCGTCGCCTCCGGCGCCGAGCGCGAGGGGAGTTTGCTCCATGGTCAAACGAAGGCGGGACGGCTCAACCGCGCACGGCCGCTTCGATGGCGGCGACGTCGATCTTCTTCATGGCCATCATCGCCTTGAACGCCCGCTTGGCCGCGTCGCCGCCCTTGGCGAGCGCATCGGTCAGCACGCGCGGGGTGATCTGCCAGCTGATGCCCCACTTGTCCTTGCACCAGCCGCACTGGCTTTCCTGGCCGCCGTGCCCGACGATCGCGTTCCAGTACCGGTCGGTCTCGTCCTGGTCGTCTGTCGCGATCTGGAAGGAGAAGGATTCGTTGTGCTTGAACCGCGAGCCGCCGTTGAGGCCGAGACAGGGGATGCCCGCGACGGTGAATTCGACGGTCAGCGCATCGCCCGCCTTGCCGTCGGGGTAGTCGGCCGGCGCGCGGTGGACGGCGTCGAGGCTGCTTTGCGCAAAAGTTTCGGCGTAGAAGCGAGCGGCTTCTTCGGCATCGTGGTCGTACCACAGGCAGATCGTGTTCTTTCTCATGTTGAATCACTCCTTTTGCCGGTCGGCGGGAAGATGCGGCGTTCCGAATGGACGATGCGGAGTCCTCGGTCCGAGAGGCCGGGACGCGCGCCGCTCGACAGCAGCCGCGGCGGGACAGCCCCGGACAGTATCGCCCAGCCCCGCAGCCGTTCGAACCCTGCGCCCGACGGCGGCGAGATCACCCGCCGTTGCGTTCGGGCATCGATTCCCCGACGAGGCTGGCGCCCGGCGACCGACGGCCCGGCGCGCAGCCGGCCTGCGCGCACGCCTCGAGCCGGACGCCGCGGGCGCGCCGGGGCAGCTCGCGCTGCAGCAGCGCCCAATAAAGTTCGAGCACCAGGTGCACGTGCGCCCGGGTCTCGGCGATCCGGGGCATGCGGCCGCCGGCCCTGCGGACCTTGCCCTCGCC
>JBEVLR010000060.1:0-6881 GCA_040509075.1 Burkholderiaceae bacterium
GGCCGTGCGCTTCATGCATCGGCGACCGCGCTGCGCCGGGGTGGAGGACGCGCCGCGCCCATCTCGCGACGCGCCCGGCGCAAGCCCCGTCTTCCGCGATCACGCCACAAAGGCCCATCGATGAAAATCCTCCGCCGCGCCGCGCTCATGGTCGTCTTGCCGTTCGCCGCCGCGGCCGGCGTTTCCTTCGGCGCCGAGCCCCCGAGCGCGGCGGCGGGCCTCGACCGGGGAGGCATGGACGCCGGGATCCGGCCCCAGGACGATCTGTTCAAGGCGATGAACGGCGGCTGGCTCAAGGCTACCGCCATCCCGGCCGACAAAGCCGAATACGGCGTGCTCACGGCGCTGGAAGACCAGTCCGACGCGCGCGTCAAGGGCATCGTCGAAAAGCTCGCGGGGACGCCCCAGGCCCCGGGGTCGATCGAGGCGAAGATCGGCGATTTCTACGCCAGCTACCTGGACACGGAGGCCATCGACAAAGCCGGCCTCGCGCCGCTTCGGCCCTATCTCGACCGCATCGATGCCGTGAAGAGCCGGCACGACCTGATCGCGCTGATGGGCCGCTGGCAGGGCGTCGTCGACCAGCCGATCGACCTCGGCGTGCAGCCCGATCCCAGGAATCCGTCGATCTACTCGGCGCAGGCGTCGCAGGGCGGCCTGGGCCTGCCCGATCGCGACTATTACCTGAAGGACGGCGCCCGTTTCGCCGCGGCGCGCGCCGCCTATCTGCGCTACGTGACGGCGCTGCTGGCGCAGGGCGGCGACCGTCGCGCCGCCGTGCGCGCGGCCGCGGCCATCGCGCTGGAAAAGCGGATCGCGCGGGCGCAGTGGTCGCAGGTGCGCAACCGCGATCCGGTCAAGACGTACAACCCGATGACGCTCGAGGCGCTGGAGGCCCGGGCGCCGGGCCTCGATTGGGCCGCGTTCCTCGAGGCGGGCGGCATGCCGGCCCCGCCGTTCGTCTCGATTTCCCAGCCGAGCTATGCGTTCGCGTTCGCGCGGATGATCGCCTCGGCGCCGCTCGACGGGTGGAAGACCTACCTGCGCGTGCGGCTGCTCGACACGCTGGCCTCGCGGCTGCCGGCCGGCTTCCGCGACGCGCGCTTCGCGTACCGGGGCGGGGCGCTGCAGGGGCTGAAGCGGGACTTGCCGCGCTGGAAGAAGGCCGTGGCCGCGCTGGACGACGCGCTCGGCGAGGCGGTCGGCCAGGTGTACGTGTCCGAATACTTCCCGCCGGCCGACAAGGCGCGCATCGCCGCGCTGGTCGGCAATCTGTTGAAGGCCTACGCGACGTCGATCGACGGCCTCGCGTGGATGACGCCGGCCACCAAGGTCGCCGCGCACGAGAAGCTGTCGAAGTACACCGTCAAGGTCGGCTATCCCGACGTGTGGCGCGATTACGGCGGGCTCGAGATCGAGCCGGGCGACGCCGTCGGCAACGAGGTGCGGGCGGCGAAGTTCGATTACGAGCGCCGGGCCGTGCGCGTTGGCAAGCCGGTCGACCGCACCGAATGGGAGATGACGCCGCAGACCGTCAACGCTTACTACGAACCGAGCAAGAACGAGATCGTTTTCCCGGCCGCCATCCTGCAGCCCCCGCTGTTCGACTCGCGCGCCGACGATGCGATCAACTACGGCGCGATCGGCATGTTCATCGGCCACGAGATCAGCCACGGCTTCGACGATTCCGGCCGGCAGTACGACGGCGACGGCCGGCTGCGCGACTGGTGGACGGCCGAGGACGCGAAGGCGTTCCAGCGCATCACGTCGCGCCTCGTGGCGCAGTTCTCCGCCGGCGAGCCGCTCGCCGGCCACCACGTAAACGGCGAATTGACGCTCGGCGAGAACATCGCCGACCTGTCGGGCCTGCAGGTCGCGTTCAAGGCCTACAAGCTGTCGCTGGGCGGCGGGCCCTCGCCGGTGATCGACGGCTTCACCGGCGAGCAGCGCTTCTACCTGGGCTTCTCGCAATCGTGGCGCGAGAAGATGCGCGACGAACTCGCGTTCCAGCTGCTGACCCGGGATCCGCATTCGCCGGCGGAATGGCGCGTCGACGGCGCCGCGATCAACAGCGACGGTTTCCACGACGCCTTCGCCACCAGGCCGGGCGACCGCATGTGGAAGGCGCCGGCCGACCGCATCCGCCTGTGGTGAGCGCCGCCCGGCGGCGCCGCGCCGGATCGAGCAGACAAACGAGGACATGCCGATGACGTACGAACCTTCCCGCCCGCCTTCCCGTCGCGCGCCTCGTGCCGCCGCCGTCGCGCTGCTCGCGTTCGTCGTGCAGGCCGCCCCTTTCCCCGCGGGCGCGCAAGCCCCCGTCATTCCCGCCACGGCGCGCCCCGCGCCCGGCTCCGGCATCGACCGCCGCGGCATGGATCGCCAGGTGCGGCCGCAGGACGACCTGTACGACGCGGCGAACGGCGCCTGGATGCGCGCCACCGAGATCCCGGCCGACCGATCGTCGTGGGGGCCGGTGCTGCTGCTGCGCGACCGCGCCGATCGGGACGTCCGCGCGATCGTCGAGGGCTTGGCCGCCACGCATCCCGAGCCCGGCGGCAACGCGCAGAAGATCGACGACGGCTATCGTTCGTACCTCGACGTCGACGCGATCGACAAGGCCGGGCCGGCGCCGGTCGCCGCGTCGCTGCGGGAGGTCGACGCCGTCGCCGACGCGCGCGGCCTGATCGCGCTGATGGGCCGCTGGCAGGGCGTCGTGCGGGTGCCGCTGGCCGTCGACGTCGATCCGGACGACCTCGACCCCGGCGTCTACGCGGCGGGGTATCGGCAGGACGGCCTGGGCCTGCCCGACCGCGACTATTACCTGATGGACGACAGCCGTTTCGCGAAGGCGCGCTCGGCGTACACCGACTACCTCGTCAAGCTGTTCCTGCTGTCCGGCGACGACGATGCCGTGCCGCACGCCGACCAGGTGGTCGCGCTCGAGAAGAAGATCGCGCGGGCGCAGTGGCCGCGCGACCAGCTGCGCGACCCGAAGAAGGCCTACAACCCGCGGACGCCGGCCGAACTCGCCGCGATCGCGCCGGGCGCCGACTGGGCGTCGTTCGCCGCGGCGGCCCAGTTGCCGCCCGATGCGACGGTCATCGTCCGTTCGCCGAGCTACGCGGCGGCGTTGGCCGGGCTGCTGCGGTCCGAGCCGCTGCCCGTGTGGCGCCTGTACCTGAAGGCGCGCCGGCTCGATGCGTGCGCGCAGGTGCTTCCCGTCGGTTTCCGCGATGCCGGTTTCGCGTTCCACGGCGCGGCCATCCAGGGCCTGGAGCGGCCGTTGCCGCGCTGGCAATCGGGGGTCGCGGCGGTCAACGGCATGCTGGGCGAGGCGGTCGGCCAGCTGTATGTCGCCAAGGCCTTCCCGCCCGGCCACCGCGCCCGCGCGCAGGCGCTGGTCGCGAACTTGCTGAAGGCCTATTCGGCGTCGATCGACGGCCTGGCGTGGATGTCGCCCGCCACCAAGGCCGCGGCGCACCAGAAGCTGTCGAAGTACGCCGTCAAGATCGGCTACCCGGACGCGTGGCGCGACTACGCCGCGTTCGACGTGCGGCCCGGCGACGCGCTCGGCAACGCCGACCGCGGCGCGGCGTTCGCCTATCGCCGGGAAGCGGTGCGCGTGGGCGGCAAGGTCGATCGCGGCGAGTGGCAGCTGACGCCGCAGACCGTCAACGCCTATTACAACCCGAGCATGAACGAGATCGTGTTCCCGGCCGCGTTCCTGCAGCCGCCCATCTTCGACGTGGACGCCGACGACGCCGCGAACTACGGCGCCGTCGGCGCGTTCATCGGCCACGAAATCAGCCATGGCTTCGACGACCGGGGCAGCCAGTTCGACGGCGACGGCAAGCTGCGCGACTGGTGGACGCAGGCCGACCGCAAAGCCTTCGACGCGGTCGCCGGCCGGCTCGTGGCGCAGTACGCCGCCTACCAGCCGCTGCCGGGCAAGAACCTGAACGGCAAGCTGACGCTGGGGGAAAACATCGCCGACCTGTCGGGCCTGCAGATCGCGTACAAGGCCTGGAAGCTGTCGCTGGGCGGCGAGCCGTCGCCGGTCATCGACGGGCTCGGCGGCGATCAGCGCTTCTTCTTCGGCTGGGCGCAGACCTGGCGCATGAAAGTGCGCGACGAGCGCGCGCTGCAGCTGTTGACGACCGATCCGCATTCGCCGGGCCAGTTCCGCGCGGACGGCGCGGCGATCAATTCGGACGCGTTCCACGACGCGTTCCATACCCGGCCCGGCGACGGCATGTGGAAGGCGCCGGAAGATCGCATCCACCTGTGGTGACGGCCTGACGCGGCGCCGTGCCGGCGCCGTGCCGCCGTCAGCGCCGCCGGCGCGCGACCAGGGCCAGCAGCGCCAGGCCGCTTCCCAGCAGCAGCGGATAGGCCGGCTCCGCGATCGCCGCCCGCCCGCCGAGCTCCGGAACCGCCGGATGCCCCGTGAGCTGGTACATCTGGTCGCCGATCGGCCCGAGGCCGCCGAAGCCGGTCTGCAGGGCGACGAACGCGTCGCCGTCGAACATCGCGATGGCGTCGTCCTGCGGCGCGTCGATCGTGTCCTGGCCGGCGTCGAAACCGTTGCCCGACAGGCCGATCCAGTAAGTCATGCCGGCCGAAAACGTCATCGGCGCGAACTCGAAGTGCAGCTCCTGCATGCCGAGGTTGACCTGCGGCTCGAAGGGGTAGGCGATCGCGTAGCCGATGTCTTCGGTGTGCAAGGCGGCGCCGGGGGCGCCGCCGTCGTCCGCCAGCACTTTGAGGTGGAAGGCGTCGCCGGCGGTGCGGCGCGTGAGGTCGTAGCCCGAGTAGAAATTCATCCCGGTGACCACGGTGGCGGCGTCGAACGTCACGGAATCCGCGTAGTTCTGGCCGGTGGCGATGTCGACGTAGCCGCTGTTGTAGGTGCCGGTGCCGGGCCCCTGGTCCCAGACGACCGGGTCGGCCTGGGCGCTCGCGGCGGCCGAGGCGACGGCAACCAGAACGATCGTGCGGAGCGTCTTCTTCATCGGGCCGTTCCCTGTGAATCGTGTCGGATGCCCCTCGGATCGAGAGGGTTTCGGCTTCAGTGTAATGGCATGCATCCACATGATGCGTTCGGCCGGGCGCACGTCCGTCGCGTGCGCCTGGGCCGTCTTCCCGCGCTGCCGTGGCGGGCCCCGTTCGGGCAGGCCCGCAACCTGCCGCTCGTGATCTCCGCGGATTCCCGCCGATCCCCTCCCATGGAGTTTCCCGATGACCGATGCCCTGGACGGCCCCGTGCCGCCCCTCGACCTCGACCTCGCCCGCGCCCTGCGCATCCAGGCGCGCGCCAACCGCCTGGCCAACCGGCGCCTGCAGGCCGCGCTGGCGAACCTGTCGACGTCCGAGCTGCACGCGAGGCGCATCGGCTTTTTCCCGACCCTGATCGGCACGCTGAACCACCTGTTGGCCGTCGACCGCTACTACATCGCCGCGCTGCACGGCGATGCCGACATGGCGGCCCAATACCGGCGCTTCGCTCCGCACGACGAGCTCGAGCCCTACGTGTCGGCCCAGGAAAACAGCGACCAGCGGCTGATCGCCTTCTGCGACCGGCTCGATGCGGCCGGCGTCAATGCGCCCGTTTCCATGGATCGCGGCGACGGCCGGGCGCAGCGCGATCTCGTCGGCCATGTGCTGGCGCACCTGTTCATGCACCAGACGCATCACCGCGGCCAACTGCATTCGATGCTGTCGGGCACCCATGTCCGCCCGCCGCAGCTCGATGAATTCCTGATGCCCAGCGATGCGCCGTTCCGCGTGTCGGACATGTCGGCGCTGGGGTGGACGCAGCGCGAGGTCTACGGCGCGGGCTGACGGCGCCAGGCGCGGCCGGCGCGCTTCGCCTACGGTGGCCGTCCGCCCGGCGCTGGTTTGATTGACGTTGACGTAAACGTCAATCAATAATCAGCCGGCGCGCTCCGCCAGACCGATCCGCCACGTCAACGACGCCATGTCTTTCCTGTCGACCCGCCTGAACGTCCGCTCGGAAGATTTCAAGGCCAACGCCGCGGCGATGCGCCGGCTGGTCGACGACTTGAACGCGAAGCTCGGGCAGGCCTCGCTCGGCGGCGGGGAGGCTGCGCGCGCCCGCCATCTGGCGCGCGGCAAGCTGCTGCCGCGCGACCGCGTCGAGCGCCTGCTCGATCCGGGCACGCCCTTCCTCGAGATCGCCCCGCTGGCGGCGCTCGGCATGTACCCGGACAAGGACGGCCGCGACGCCGCGCCCGGCGCCGGGATGATCGCCGGCATCGGGCGCGTCGCCGGGCTGGAATGCCTGATCGTCTGCAACGACGCCACGGTCAAGGGCGGCACCTATTACCCGCTGACGGTCAAGAAGCACCTGCGCGCGCAGGAGATCGCCGCGCAGAACCGGTTGCCGTGCATCTACCTGGTCGACTCCGGCGGCGCCAACCTGCCGAACCAGGACGAGGTGTTCCCGGACCGCGACCATTTCGGCCGCATCTTCTTCAACCAGGCCCACCTCAGCGCGGCCGGCATCCCGCAGCTGGCCGTCGTCATGGGTTCATGCACCGCGGGCGGCGCTTACGTGCCGGCGATGAGCGACCAGACCATCATCGTCAGGAACCAGGGCACGATCTTCCTCGGCGGCCCGCCGCTGGTGAAGGCCGCCACGGGCGAAGTCGTCAGCGCCGAAGACCTGGGCGGCGGCGACGTGCACACGCGGCTGTCCGGCGTGGCCGACCACCTGGCCGAGAACGACGAGCACGCGCTCGCGCTCGCCCGCGGCATCGTCGGCACGCTGAACCGGCGCAAGGACGCGGCGGTCGCGCTGCGCGCGCCCAGGCCCGCGTCGCTGCCCGCCGAAGAGTTGCGCGGCGTCGTCCCGCTCG
>JBEVLR010000061.1:0-18060 GCA_040509075.1 Burkholderiaceae bacterium
GGCCGGCGCCGCCGGGCTGGAGTGGGTGCATTCGGATGCCGAACGCGTCCGCAGCGCGCAGGACGCCATGGCCGACGCGCCGCCCGCGCTGCATGTGCCGCGTGAACGACCACCGGTCACGGTGGCGGACGAAGGCCCGCTGGTGCTGGTCGAGACCCGCAAGGATCTCAGCCAGCTGAAGCTGCCGTTCGATGCCAACGCGCGGCGCGCTCGGGTGGAATGACCCGATGCGGGGCCGGCCGACGCCAATGCGCGTCCGGCGCCGCGGCCACACGCCGGCGCGCATCGCGGCGGCCGCGGGCCTCGCCGCGCTGATCGCCTGCGGCGCCGCTTGCAGGAGCGGCGAATCGACGGCCGCCGCGCCGTCCTCCGCGGCCGTGGGCACGCGGATCGGCGCCAAGGTTGCGCCACCGTCGGCGATCGTCGGCGCCGTCACCTCCCCGTTGCCGGCGGACGCCGCGTCGGCGGATGCCGCGCAGCCGCTGGCCGCGGTCCGCGCGCAACTGGAAACCGCGCTGGCAGGCGCCTCACGCTGCACCGCCGACGGCGACTGCCGCAACGTGGCCACCGGCGCCAAGGCCTGCGGCGGCCCCACCGGTTACCGCGCCTATTCCGCTCTCGGCGGCGACGCCGCCACGATCGACGCGCTGGCGGAACGGGAACGCGCGCTGAGCCTGGCCGAGGCTCGCGCGTCCGGACGGGTCTCCACGTGCTCCATGGTCGCCGACCCGGGCGCGCATTGCCATGCGAACCGGTGCGCCACGGGGCCTGCGACGCCCCGCTGACGACTTGCAGGAAGTGGTTTGGAGTCGGCCTCGATGCCAGCTGAAAAGCCGCGGGAAGCCAGCGCAGGCGGAGCGGCGCATGGCGCAAAGGCGATGCGCCCGGCCTCCCTGCACTTTGCGATCAAAGCCTTTCCAGCGCCCGGACGTAGGCTGCATCGTGCATCAGGTCGTCCCAGGCCATCGGCTCGGTCTGCGGCATCAGGTTCAGGCGGCGGCGTTCCGCCAGCGGGTCGGGCGTCCAGGCGCCCCGTTCGCGCGCCCGCGCCAAGCCGTCGATCAATTCGTCCAGCGGCCCGCCTTCGCCGACGCTCTGGTTGCACAACAGCACCAGGTCGCAGCCCGCGGCCATCGCCAGCAGCGCGGCTTCGGAACAGCCCAGCGTGACGCCGGCGAGCCGGCGCGCGGCGGCCATGTTCAGGTCGTCGCTGAAGATCGCGCCGGTGAAGCCCAGGCGCTCCCGCAGCACCTGCTGCAGCCACGGCGCGGAGAAGCCGGCGGGTTTGTCGTCGACGTCCGGATAGATCACGTGCGCCGGCATCACGCTCGCGAGCGACGTCGACAGCCATTCGTACGGCCGCGCGTCGTCGGCCAGGATCTCGGCGAGCGGGCGGAGGTCGACGGGCATGTCGACGTGGCTGTCGGCCGCGACGAAGCCGTGTCCTGGGAAGTGCTTGCCGCAATGCGCCATGCCGGCCTGGCGCATGCCCAGCATCAGGCTGCGCGCGAGCATCGTGACGATGCGGGCATCGCGGTGGAACGAACGGTCGCCGATGACGGCGCTGCGGCCGAAGTGCAGGTCGAGCACGGGCGCGAAGCTGAGGTCGATGCCGCAGGCGCGCAGCTCGGCGGCCATCACGAAGCCGGCGGCGGCGACGCTGTCCATCGCGGCCATCGCGCCGGCGCCTTCCGGCCCGTCGCCGTCGTCCATCCAGCGTTTGCCGTAGGCGTCCATCGGCGGCAAATGCGTGAAGCCGTCGGTGCGGAAACGCTGCACGCGGCCGCCTTCGTGGTCGACGCAGACCAGCAGGTCGGGCCGGATCGCCTTCATCTCCGCGACCAGCTCCGTCACCTGGCGCCGATCGACCCAGTTGCGGCCGAACAGGATGGCGCCTCCGGTCAATGGATGCGCGAGCCGACGGCGATCGGCGGCGTTCAGCGACGTGCCGGCCACGTCGAGGACGATCGGCGCCTGCTCGGCGGCCGTCGCCGCGGGGTCGTACGCGCCGCCGAACTGCGCGACGATCTTCGCCTCGCCGGCCGGTCGCGCCGCACCGGCGGGCACCTGTTCGACGGGGGGTCTGCTGGGTCGGAGGCCGGCCATGGTGTCAGTCGCCTTGGATGGGATTGTCCGCACGCGCCGCCGCGGACGGCGCGCCCTCGCCGGCCTGCGTCTCGACGACGACGAAGGTCGCGACGTAATCGGCTTCGTCGGTCACCGTCACGTGGGCGACCAGGCGGCGCTCGTCGAACCAGGCCTTCAGCGCGCCATGGAGCAGGATCGCCGGCTTGCCGCCGCGCTCGTTGAGGATTTCACAGTGGCGCCACGTCATCGGCGCGCGCAGGCCCAGGCCGATCGCTTTGGAGAACGCCTCCTTGGCCGAGAAACGGGTCGCCAGGAAACGCAGGCCGCGGCCTTCGACTTTGGCGCGCCGCGCGTGGAAGACCGTCAATTCGTCGGGGCCGAGCACGCGCTCGGCGAAGCGCTCGCCCTTGCGCTGCAGCACCGCGGCGATGCGGCGCACGTCGCACAGATCGGTGCCCACGCCGTAGATCATCGGCCCGCCCCCACCCCGGATTCGCCTTGGCCCGCGGCATCGGCATCGTAGATGGCCCGCAGGTAGCGCCGCACGGTCTCGCCGAGCCCGAACTCCAGCGCATCGGCGACCAGCGCATGCCCGATCGACACCTCGGCGAGGCCGGGCACGCCGCGCACGAACTCGGTCAGGTTCGCCAAGCTCAGGTCATGGCCCGCATTGACCCCCAGGCCCGCCGCCAGCGCCGCGTCGGCCGAGCGCGCGAACCGCTCCAGCACCGCCGCCTGCTCCGGCGTGCCGTGCGCGCGGGCATAAGCTTCGGTGTAGAGCTCGACGCGGTCGGCGCCGAGCGAGCGGGCCTGGGCCATCGCGTGCGGGGTCGGATCCATGAAGAGGCTGACGCGCACGCCGAGCGAGCGCGCTTCCTCGACGGCGGCGCGCAGCCGCCCGGCGTCCCGATCCAGATCCCAGCCGTGGTCGGACGTGAACTGATTTTCGCTGTCCGGCACGAACGTCGCCTGGTGCGGACGCACGTCGCGGATGAACGCCATCAGGTTGTGGAACGGATTGCCTTCGATGTTGAACTCCGCCGCGGGCCACCGCGCGATCAGCGCCCGCAGCGGCGCGACGTCGTCCGCGCGGACGTGGCGCTCGTCGGGCCGCGGATGCACGGTGATGCCCTGCGCACCGGCTTGCAGGCAAAGCTCCGACGCATGCACGACGCTGGGAACGCCCAAATGGCGGGTGTTGCGCAACAGCGCGACCTTGTTGACGTTGACCGACAGCGCGCAGCGGTGCGCACGGTGCGTCTGTTCAGGGGCGACGAGCGGGTTCATGGCGAAGTCTCGGATTCAAGCCAAGCCTAACCGAGTTCGCCGCCGGCCGGCGGCGATGGATGGGCGTGAGGGGGGTCATTCCTGATCAGCTGGCGCGCGTCTCGCATCACTTCGCGCGTGCGCAGCGCCGCGGAACCGAGATGATAGTGAACCAGCGCTCGCAGGACCGGCTTCAGGCGCTCGAGGCGCGTCGCGCAGGCGATGTGCAGCGGGCCGAGCGAATCGCTGCGCAACGCCGCGTCGAGCGCGAGGAGATCGCCGCCGGGCAGGCACGCGTCGGCGGGGCCGGCCGCGACGACGCCGCGGTCGCCGTGCAGCCGGTAGAGCGCGTCGGGATCGAGCGCCTGCTGCGTCGCGGTCGCACGGTCGAGTTCAGGCAGCAGGCCGATTTCCCTCAACAGCACGAGCTCGAACGCGCGCAAGCTGATTTGCTCGGAGAAATCATCGGCCGAGGAGAGACTGGTCAGCGTCGCGGCGTACGCGTCGAACAGCGCAGGATGCGCATCGCCGCGCGCCAGCAGCTTCATCAACAACTCGTTGAGGTAGAAGCCGGCGAACAGCCGCGCGGACGGCAGCACCGGCGTGGCGCCCGGCCCGATCCATTCGGCGCCGCGCAAGGTGACGACATCGGACTGCGCTTCTTCCGCGCGCCGCCCGATGGCCGCGGCGATGCGTTGGAACGGCAGCAGCACGCTGCGCAGCTGCGAATAAGGCCGCTTCGCCCCCTTGGCCGCCACGGCGATCCGGCCCTTGCTGCGCGTGAACAGGTCGAGGATCAGGCTCGTCTCGCTCCAGTCGTAGCGATGGAGCACGTACGCATCGAGCGCGGCGACCGTACGGCGACCCGCCGCCATCAAATCTCGCGATCAGCCGCCACCACGCCACCGCAGGACACCCCGCACCCGGCGCCGCCGCTCACCCGCCACGCGCAAAGTTCAAGGGAGCGACGGATCCGGCTGCGCCGGCCCGCATGCGGAGCTCCCCCCTCGGGGAGCAGCGAACGTGAGCACACCCGCTCTCCGGCCCCGCCGCTCATCCGCCACGCGCAAAGTTCAAGGGAGCGACGGATCCGGCTGCGCCGGTCCGTATGCGGAACTCCCCCTCGGGGGGCAGCGAGCGCCAGCGAGCGTGGGGGCCATTTACTCATAGCCGTAAGAACGCAAATGCTCTTCCGAGTCCGCCCAACCGGACCGCACCTTGACCCAGACCTCGAGGAACACCTTCGCGTCGAACAGGCGCTCGAGCTCCTGGCGCGATTCCGACGCGATGCGCTTGAGCTGCTGCCCTTTCGCGCCGATGACCATGCCCTTGTGCGCCTCCCGCTCGACGACCACCGTCGCCGCGATGCGCCGAAGCGCGCCGTCCTCGACGAAGCTGTCGATGACGACGGTGACGCTGTAGGGCAGCTCGTCGCCGGTCAGCCGGAACAGCTTCTCGCGGATCACCTCGCCCACGAGGAAGCGCTCGCTGCGGTCGGTCAGGGTCTCCGCATCGTAGAACCAGGGTTGCTCGGGCAAATAGGGCCGCAGCATGCCGAGCAGGCGCGTGACGTCGCCGGCCGAATAGGCGGACAGCGGAAAGAACTCGGCGAACGCGAACTTCCGCTGCATGACCTGCAGCCACGGCAGCAGGTCGCTGCGGCGGTGGACCTGGTCGAGCTTGTTCGCGATCAGCATCACCGGCTTGCCCCGCGGCATCAGCGCGAGGGCCTTCGCGTCGTCCGCGCCGAACTTGCCCGCCTCGCACATGAACAGCACGACGTCGACATCCGACAGCACCGACACCACCGTCTTGTTCAGCGACTTGTTCAACGCCGCGGAATGCTTGGTCTGATAGCCCGGCGTGTCGACGAACACGAACTGGGCCGGGCCTTCGCTGCGCACGCCGACGATGCGGTGGCGCGTCGTCTGCGCCTTGTTCGACGTGATGCTGATCTTTTGTCCGACCAGCGCGTTGAGCAGCGTCGACTTGCCGACGTTGGGCCGGCCGACGATCGCCACCAGCCCGCAGCGCCGGGCCGTTCCGTCTTCGTCGAACGCGGCCGCCCGCAGCGCCGCGACCGCGGCGTCGCTCATCGATCCGACCGGCCCGCCGCCGCCGTCCCGGGCGACTCCGTCGGCGTCGTCCGCTCCTGCGGCGGACTGTTCATGCGGTTCATCCGGGACGAGGCCGGGCGCGGAGGATTCAGACACCGGCACTCCCCTTCCGGGTCGGAACGTCGAGCTCGCCGGCGTTGATCCGATCGAGCAGGTGCTGCGCGGACGCCTGCTCGGCCTGACGGCGGGATTTGCCGACGCCGGCGGCGCGCCATTGCAGCGTCGGCACGTCGCACTCGACCTCGAAGGTCTGCGCGTGCGCCTGCCCGTGCGTGGCGGCGATGCGGTAAGAAGGGACCGGCACGTGCCGCGCCTGCAGCCATTCCTGCAGCTCGGTCTTGGCGTCCTTGCGCCAGTTGTCGGTCGTCGTCGCGTTGATCGTCTCGCCGAACAGCCGCGCGACGAGCGCTTGCGCGGCTTCGAAACCGCCGTCGATGCTGACGGCGCCGATCAGCGCCTCCACGGCGTCGGCCAGGATCGACGGCCGCGAGGCGCCGCCGCCGCGCGCCTCGCCGTCGGACATCCGCAGCGCCTCGGGCAGCCCCAGCGCCAACGCGACGCGGTGCAGGCTGTCCTCGCGGACGAGATGGGCGCGCACGCGCGTGAGATCGCCTTCGTCGGAACCGGAGAAGCGGTCGAACAACAAGCGCGACACCGCGAGATTGAGCACGGCGTCGCCGAGGAATTCGAGCCGTTCGTTGTGATCGGCGCCGAAACTGCGATGCGTCAGCGCGCGTTCGAACAGGCCGCGTTGGGCGAACTCGTGGCCGAGCCGACGCTCGACGAGCGCCGCGCCGCGGTCGACGGGGGACGAGTTCTTGTCCGCCATGCTCAGGGCGCGCCGCCCCCGGAGGCCGCGCTGCCTTCGTACTTCACGAGCAGGAACACCGGCTCGATGATGGGGATCTCGACGTTGTAGGCATATGACGTCTTCCACCGCTCGCCGACGGGCGTGATCACGAGATCCTTCGCGGTGATCGATTTGATCGAATATTCGACCTCCGAAGACCGCTCGAACGCCTGCCGGATCTCATTGGCCCCCGCGGGCTGGCTTTTCATGATCTTGCCCACGACCTGACGGATCGTCAGGTACTCGTTGACGGACGGGAACGTCCGGATCCCCAGGAGCGCGACGAACCCGACGACGACCGCCAGGACGACGAGCCCCAGCAGGGACGTGCCGCGCTGGGCAGCCGGACGGCGAAACTGATTCATGATCATGAAGTGGCCCTCGGATGGTCGACGGTGGCGTCGGAAGGAAGGACGGGGTCAGTGGAACGAGCCGATGCGGCCCAGATCGCTGAAGTTCATCCAGACGTAGAAGGCGCGGCCGACGATGTTTTCGTCCGGCACGAAACCCCAGAAACGGGAATCTTCGGAATCGTCGCGGTGGTCGCCCATCATGAAATAGTGCGCCGCAGGCACCTTGCAGACGACGCCTTCGGCGCTGTATTTGCAGTGATCCTTGAATTCGAAGGCGCTGAACGGCTGGACATAGCCCGGCCGGTCGGAACGCGTCAGGATCTGGTGCTTGACGCCGCCGAGATTCTCCTCGAACGCCTGCTCGTACGTCGAGCTGCCCTCGACGAAATAGTCGGGCTCCGGGGTTTCTGCGATGGGCCGGCCGTTGATGCGCAGTTGCTTGTTCAGGTAGGACACTTCGTCGCCCGGCAGGCCGACGACGCGCTTGATGTAGTCCACCGCCGGGTTGATCGGGTAGTGGAACACCATCACGTCGCCACGCTGCGGATCGTGGTTCGCGACGATCTTCTTGTTGATCACGGGCAGGCGGACGCCGTAATGGAACTTGTTCACCAGGATCAGGTCGCCGACCTGCAGCGTCGGGATCATCGAGCCCGACGGGATCTTGAAAGGTTCGAACAGGAAGCTGCGCAGCACGAAGACGACGGCGATGACCGGGAACAGGCCCGCGGTCCAGTCCAGCCACCACGGCTGCTGGAGCAGCTGGCCCTTGCGCTCGTCGAGGTCGTTGCCGACGTCGGTCTCCACGCCGATCGCCTGGAGCTCGCCGCGGCGGGCGAGGATCCCTTCCTCGAGCCGCTTGGCGGCCGCGAGCCGGCGCGGCCGGAAGACCAGCTTCTCGGCCAGCCAATAGGCGAAGGTCACCGACGTCAGCATCAGCAGGAGCAGCGCGAAGTTGCCCACCCACTTGTCCAGCAGCCAGCCGCCGAGATAAACCACCAAGGCGGCATATAGCGCGCCGGTCAATGCACTCATCGATTCAATCGTCCACTTGCAGGATGGCGAGGAAAGCTTCCTGAGGCACTTCGACGGAGCCGATCTGCTTCATGCGCTTCTTGCCCGCCTTTTGTTTTTCGAGCAGCTTCTTCTTGCGGGAGACGTCCCCGCCATAGCATTTTGCCAGCACGTTCTTGCGCAAGGCCTTGATGTTCTCGCGCGCGATGATGTTCGCGCCGATCGCGGCCTGGATCGCGACGTCGTACATCTGCCGGGGAATCTGCTCGCGCATCTTCGCCGCGACCGCGCGGCCGCGGTACTGGCTCTGCGCGCGGTGCACGATGATGGACAGCGCGTCGATGCGGTCGCCGTTGATCAGCAGATCGACCTTGACGACGTCCGCCGCGCGGTATTCCTTGAATTCATAGTCCATCGACGCGTAACCGCGCGAGATGCTCTTGAGCTTGTCGAAGAAGTCGAGCACGATCTCGGCCAGCGGCAGCTCGTAGGTCAGCATCACCTGGCGGCCGTGGTAGGCCATGTTCAGCTGCACGCCGCGCTTCTGCACCGCCAGGGTCATCACCGGGCCGACGTAATCCTGCGGCATGTAGAGGTGCACGGTGACGATCGGCTCGCGGATCTCCTTCACCCGCCCGATGTCGGGCATCTTCGACGGGTTCTCCACCATCAGCACGGAGCCGTCGTTCAGCTCGACCTCGTAGACGACGCTGGGCGCGGTCGTGATCAGGTCCTGGCCGAACTCGCGCTCCAGGCGCTCCTGCACGATCTCCATGTGCAGCAGGCCCAGGAAGCCGCAGCGGAAGCCGAAGCCGAGGGCCTGGCTGACTTCGGGTTCGTAACGCAGGGAGCTGTCGTTGAGCTTGAGCTTCTCGAGCGCGTCGCGCAGCTGGTCGTATTCGCTGGCTTCGGTGGGGTAGAGGCCGGCGAAGACCTGCGGCTGGATCTCCTTGAAGCCGGGCAGCGCGTCGGTGGCCGGCCCGGCGTTGTTCGGCAGCTTCTTCTCGAGCGTGACGGTGTCGCCGACCTTCGCGGCCTGGAGTTCCTTGATGCCGGCGATGATGAAACCCACCTCGCCGGCCTTCAGTTCGTCGCGCGGCAGCGATTTCGGCGTGAACACGCCCATCTGCTCGATCGGATAGACGGCGTTGCTGGCCATCATGCGCACGCGGTCGTTGCGGCGCAGCACGCCGTCGACGACGCGCACCAGCATCACGACGCCGACGTAATTGTCGAACCAGCTGTCGATGATCATCGCGCGCGGCGGCGCGGCGGGATCGCCCTTGGGGGCGGGCATGCGGGCGATGACGGCCTCGAGGATCTCGTCGATGCCCAGGCCGGTCTTGGCGGAACACGGGATCGCGTCGGTCGCGTCGATGCCGATCACGTCCTCGATCTCGGTCTTCGCGTTCTCCGGATCCGCGTTGGGCAGATCCATCTTGTTCAGCACCGGCACCACTTCGACGCCGAGCTCGAGCGCCGTGTAGCAATTCGCCACCGTCTGCGCTTCGACGCCCTGGCTCGCATCGACGACCAGCAACGCGCCTTCGCAGGCCGACAGCGAACGGCTCACCTCATAAGAGAAATCGACGTGTCCCGGCGTGTCGATCAGGTTCAGGTTGTAGACCCTGCCGTCCTTCGCCTTGTATTCGAGGGCGGCGGTCTGCGCCTTGATCGTGATCCCGCGTTCGCGCTCGATGTCCATCGAATCGAGCACCTGGGCTTCCATCTCGCGCTCCGACAGGCCGCCGCAGCGTTGGATCAGACGGTCGGCCAGCGTGCTCTTGCCGTGGTCGATGTGGGCAATGATCGAGAAATTTCTGATGTGATCCATGGAATTCGAACTGGCGGTCGAACGCGGTCGGCGACGACGCGCCGGCCGGTGGGCGCGAACTCGCATCGGGTGAAGGGGACGCTGCCGGCACCGGGCTGCGCCCGACCTTCTCTTCGGAGACGTAGGAAGCGGCGGTCGCGCATTCCTTCCGGCAGATACGAGGCGAGATCAACCGACGGAAAGGCCGGCGTCGGGACTAAAAAAAAGGCACGTCCAAGAAGAGACGCGCCTTCCAACAAAACGTTTGGCAACTGCTTGTTGGGACTTCATTGTAGCCAAAAGCCCCAGGGTGAAAACCGCGTCTTTGCTGGGTTTTTACGGCGTTGCACGTCTCCAACATGAAATCCATCCACAAGTTATGCACAGGCGTGTACACCGGACCGATGGACAAACCGAAGGCTGACGGAAGTCGACCGGAACAGCCGGTGAGCCAGCGATTTTTCGGTTCAATTGTACAGTTTCGACCCGCTGGGCCGTGGACAACCGGCGTCCGGATCGGCGAATCTCGACCGGAGGAAAATCGCTCCGCTCCAGGCCTGGCATCAAGATTGTTCGCCCATCGAACAACTATTTTACTTGGTGAAAAGACCCGTCGGCCTACTCAATTGTCGGGTCATTGGCGCGCGGCCGTTTCAGGCTTTGCCGGCCAACAATCCCAGCAGTTTGGGCACCGAGGCCGCGCTCTTGAGGGCGTTGGCCTGCATCCGAGCCGCGTGCGCCGGATCCTCGAAGTCCACGCCCCGCATCATCACGCCGGTCATGTTCAGGCGACTCTGCGTCAACCAAGCGTTCAGCGCGGGATTCTGGCGCCAGCGCGCCGCATTGACCAAGGTCACCAACCACATCCGCAACCAGTCGACCGGGTGCTCCGGGGTGGGCACCACGGAGCACAGCGCGTTCTTCTCCGCGTCGTCGCCGAAGTGGCTTTCGACGTAGGCGATGAGCGCCGCGCTGAACACCGGCTGGCAGGTGCGCACCGCCAGCAGGTTGACGGTGTCGCCGTCGAACACCGACAGGTTCGGCGGCGTCCGGATCGCGCTGGCGCTGCAATCGACGTAGAGCGTGTCGGGGTCGGCCGGCAGCGTGCCTTGCTCCAGCACCAGGCGCGTCGGCTCCACCGCCTGCAAACGCCCCATGCGCACGATGTCGCGGATGCGGCGCAACTGCGCGAGCTCGCCGCGCGACGCGGTGGCGCAACGATAGGTGCGCGGCGTCACGCCGGGGTCGATGCGCATCAGCAGGCCCAAGGCCTCCAGCCGCGCGAAAAGGTCGTCCACCGAGCCGGCCTCGACGATGGCGTCGAATTGGTTCGCCGTGCGGGCCATGTTGCGCTCGAAATTCTCCGGCCCGGGTTGGAAATTCGCGCGGTCCAGCAGCCACGCGTCGCGCGGCATGATCCAGCGGATGCGTTCGGGCGGCACGTCGTTCTCGAGCAGCCAGAGGCAGGCGTCGATGCCGGTCTTGCCCGAGCCGACGACCGTATACGCGGCGTAGGGGCGCGTGATCGAAGGAAGCTGGTTCACGGGCAGGCAGCAGACGCCGCCGGACGACCGGTACGCCGGCGGGCGCGTGGAGGGCACCTCGGTGCGCGCATGCCGGGCGTCGACGAGCTTGCGGCGCACGCGCACTTCCTGCGCCGCGCCGCTGATCAGCGACGTGACGCGGTGGCCGCCGTCGGGGCCTGCGCCGTATTCGCTCATCGGCAACCAACGCACGCGGCCGGAGGGCAGGAAGCGCTGCTGCATCACTTGATCGTAATACGCCAGGACTTCGGCGCCCGACGCGAGCGCGTAGTGCCCGGCATTGAATCCGACCGTGTCCTTGACGTCGCCGATGAATTCGCGCGAGCCCACGCCATACCAGTGCGCCGGCTGGTGCAGGCGCACGAACGGATAAGCGTCATTCCAATGGCCGCCGGGGCGGTGGTGGCGGTCGGCCATCGCGACGACGGCGTCCGGTCGCTCGCTGAGCAAAGTGTCGACGAACGCCATGGCGGCGGCGCCGGTGCCGATGACGAGGTAATCTGCTTCGATCGCGGTCATCGGAAAAGGCTCCTCCAGCCAGGTGCGTGATTTGGGAGCTGGTGCGGCTGGCAGGAATCGAACCTGCGACCCTCTCCTTAGGAGGGAGATGCTCTATCCACTGAGCTACAGCCGCACTCCGCTTCAGTGTATCAACAGCTGCCGCGCAGGCGACGAACGCAAAAGGCCGGAGAAGATCGAGACTGCTCGAGAAATGCACGGGTTGCGGCGCGCGGGAATGCGCTCCGCGGGAGATGCCGCCCTATACTCATGTCGAATATGGGCGCGCCGCGCCGCCGCATGCGCGCGGGTCGTGATCACGGGATTCGAGGCGAATACATCCATGGGTTCGAAATTCAAGGTTGCGGGATTGCTGGCCCTCGGGGCCGTGGCCGGCGCGCTGACGACGATGCAGCTCCAGGCGATCGCGCGCAGCTCGCTCGCCTCGCTTCCGCTGGAGGACATCCAGCGCTTCACCGACGTATTCGACCGCATCAAGGCCGACTACGTGGAACCGGTCGACGAAAAGAAGCTGATCTCCGACGCCATCAGCGGCATGGTGTCCGGCCTCGACCCGCATTCGCAGTACTTCGACAAGAAGTCCTACAAGGAATTCCGCGAGAGCACGTCGGGCCGCTTCGTCGGTGTCGGCATCGAGATCGGCATGGAAGACGGGCTGGTCAAGATCGTCTCGCCGATCGAAGGCTCTCCCGCATTCCGCGCCGGCCTGAAACCGGGCGACCTGATCACCCGGATCGACGACGCCCAGGTCAAAGGCCTGTCGATGGACCAGGCCGTCAAGAAAATGCGCGGCGATCCCGGCAGCAAGGTGGTGCTGACGATCTTCCGCAAGGACGAAAGCCGCACGTTCCCGGTCACGATCATGCGCGAGGAAATCCATGTCCAGAGCGTGAAGGCCAAGGACATCGACGGCTATGCCTGGGTGCGCATCAACCAGTTCCAGGACCGCACGGTGGAGGACTTCGCCGCGCGCGTCGAAGATCTGTACAGGAAAGATCAGAAGATCAAGGGCTTCGTGCTCGATCTGCGCAACGATCCGGGCGGCTTGCTCGAAGGCGCGGTCGGCATCGCGTCGGCATTCCTGCCCGCCGAATCGGTCGTCGTCAAGACCAACGGCCAGATCACCGAGTCGAAGCAGACCTTCAAAGCCAGCCCCGACGACTACCTGCACCGCGGCGGCGCCGATCCGCTCAAGCGCTTGCCCGCGTCGCTGAAGAACGTGCCGCTGGTCGTGCTGATCAACGAAGGCTCGGCATCGGCCAGCGAGATCGTCGCCGGCGCGTTGCAGGACTACCACCGCGGCACGCTGATGGGCGCGCAGTCGTTCGGCAAGGGGTCGGTGCAGACCGTGATGCCGCTGCCGGGCGACACGGCGGTGAAGATCACCACCGCGCGCTATTACACGCCCAGCGGCCGCTCGATCCAGGAAAAGGGCATCGTGCCCGAAATCTGGCTCGACGAGACCGCGGACGGCAACGTCTATGCGGCGCTGCGCACCCGTGAAGCCGACCTCGAAAAGCATCTCGTCAACGGCGACTACAAACCCGATCCAGCCAAGGAAAAAGCCCGCGACCAAGCGCGCGAAAAGCTCGAAGCGGAACTGGCGAAGAACAACAACAAGCCGTTGAAGCCGCTGCCCGAATTCGGTTCGCCGGAAGATTTCCAGCTGGCGCAGGCGCTGAACCGCCTGAAGGGCGAACCGGTCATGGTCAGCAAAACGGCCACCGAGCGCAAGGCCGAAGACATGTGAGTGAGGGCCCCCCGGTCGCCGGCGCCCCTTGCTCCCGGCGGGCCGGCCGCGTCGGGGCCGGCGGAGCCAGATCCCTCGCTCCCTTGAATTTCCATCGAAGCGGATCGGCGCCCGCGGCGTGGAAGCCCGCGGACCATCACTCATGACCGACGACGAGTTGTTGCGGTATTCGCGGCACATCCTGCTGGACGACATCGGGATCGAGGGGCAGCTCAGGATCCGCGGAGCGCGGGCGCTGGTGATCGGCGCGGGCGGGCTGGGATCGCCGGTGGCGTTGTTCCTGGCGAGCGCGGGGATCGGGCGGATGACGCTGGTCGACGACGACGTGGTCGACCTGACGAACCTGCAACGGCAGATCGCGCATACCCATGGCCGTATCGGAAGCGCAAAAGCGGCGTCGGCGCGCGTCGCCGCGTTGGCCTTGGACCCGTCGCTGGACGTCGCCGCGCTCGAGTGCCGGGCCGACGCGCGGGCGCTGGCCGGGCTGGTCGCCGACGCGCACGTGGTGCTCGACTGCAGCGACAACTTCGCGACCCGGCACGCCGTCAACGCCGCTTGCGTCGCGGCGGCGCGGCCGCTGGTGGCGGGCGCGGCGATCGGGTTCGACGGCCAGGTCTCGGTCTACGACACGCGCCTGCCGCAAGCGCCGTGCTACGCCTGCGTCTTTCCCGCGGACGCGTCCCCGCCCGAAGCGCGGTGCGCGACGATGGGCGTCTTCGCGCCGCTGGTGGGCATCATCGGTTCGATGCAGGCGGCCGAGGCGCTGAAGATCGTCGCCGGCATCGGCGCATCGCTCGCCGGGCGCCTGCAGATGCTGGACGCGCGCGACATGCGGTGGAACGAGATCCGCACGCCGCGCGACCCCGCCTGCGCGGTGTGCAGCGGGCGCGGCGGTCTGTGCAAGGATGCACGCTAACGCGCGGATGGCGCCTGGAACGCTGGGGTAAGCTTTCCGCATGAAGCATCGTTCACAGAAGTCCCGCAATTTCCGCAGCGCCGGCGAAGACGCCGCGAAAGCCAAGGCTCCGTTGCTGTACAACGGCCCCGAGAGCGCCTACCACCTCGCGTTCACCGACGTCAGCTTCCTGCTGCAGGACGGATTGCGCCCCGTGCGCATGCAGCTCGAGCTGATGAAGCCCGAGATGGTGCAGGCCAAGCACGGCATCGAATCGACGATCGTGCTGTTCGGAAGCGCCCGCATCCCGTCGCCGGAGGCGGCGAAGGCGGCGCTCGACGCCGCGCGGCGCGGCAGCGACGCGGCGCCGATCCGGCGGGCGGAGAGCGCCGTCGCGATGAGCGGCTACTACGCCGAAGCGCGCCGCTTCGCCGCGATGGTCACGCTGGGCACGAAACATCTCGCGTCGCCGATCCACGTCGTCACCGGCGGCGGCCCGGGCATCATGGAGGCGGGCAACCGCGGCGCGCAGGAATCGGGCGGCAAGAGCATCGGCCTGAACATCGTGCTGCCGCACGAGCAGCAGCCGAACCCCTACATCACGCCGGAGCTGTGCTTCCAGTTCCACTACTTCGCGCTGCGCAAGATGCACTTCCTGATGCGCGCCGTCGCCCTCGCCTGCTTTCCCGGCGGGTTCGGCACGTTGGACGAGCTGTTCGAGGTGATGACGCTGATCCAGACCGGCAAGTCGCGCCGGCGGCCGATCCTGCTGTTCGGGGCGGCGTTCTGGAAACGCCTGATCGACTTCGACCTGCTCATCGAGACCGGCATGATCTCTCCCGACGACGTGAACCTGTTCCAGTTCGTCGAGACGGCCGAAGAAGGCTGGGCCGCGCTGCGCGGCGCCGAAGGCTTCGAAGGGGCCGAGACGGTCGCCGTCGACGCGGCTTGACCGGATCGCCGTCCGGGCCGAGGATCCGGGCGTCGTCACCACGAGCCTTCGCGATGATCAAAGTTTCGCTGATCGGCGCGCCGACCGACATCGGCGCCGGCGCGCGCGGCGCCAGCATGGGCCCCGAGGCGCTGCGCGTCGCGCAGCTGCAGCCCACGCTCGAGGCGCACGGCATCGAGGTCGCCGACCGCGGCAACCTGAACGGCCCGGCCAACCCCTGGCTGCCCCCGGTCGACGGCTTCCGTCACCTGCACGAGGTGGCCGCATGGAACCGGGCGGTGCACGGCGCCGTCCATGCCGAGCTCGGGCTCGGCCGGTTGCCCATCCTGCTCGGCGGCGACCACTGCCTGGGCATCGGATCGATCAGCGCCGTCGCGCGCCATTGCCGCGATGCGGGCAAGAAGCTGCGCATCCTGTGGCTGGACGCGCACGCCGACTTCAACACCGCCGTGCTCACGCCCAGCGGCAATCTCCACGGCATGCCCGTCGCGTGCCTGTGCGGGCACGGCCCGAAAGAGCTGATCGGGATCGGCGGCCGCGTGCCGGCGATCAGCCCGAAATGGATGCGCCAGATCGGCATCCGAAGCGTCGACGCGGGCGAGAGGAAGTTCGTCCACGAGATGGGCCTCGAGGTGTTCGACATGCGCTACATCGACGAGATGGGCATGCGCCACACGATGGAACTCGCGCTCGCGACGCTCGACGACAACACGCACCTGCACGTGAGCTTCGACGTCGACTTCCTCGATCCCCAGATCGCGCCCGGCGTCGGCACCACCATCGCCGGCGGCCCGACCTACCGCGAGGCGCAGCTGTGCATGGAGATGATCGCCGACACCGGCCGCCTCGCGTCGCTGGACGTGATGGAGCTGAACCCTGCGCTCGACGTCCGCAACCAGACCGCCGCGCTCGCCGTCGATCTGATGGAAAGCCTGTTCGGCAAGAGCACCTTGATGCGCCGCTGAGGCGCCGCCGCCTTCGCGAATCGGCGCGCCCGGCCCGGGCTGCGCGCGGCGCGGCCGCCTCGGCTCGGCCGGCCTGCCCCCCGCGGGACGGCTTCGCGCGCCTCGAATCGGTCGTGGGCATCTTGGCCCGCGGGACGGCCGATCGGTAAATCCGACCTGCCACCTGCCCGCCGCCCAGCATCGCCGGAGCGGGCGTTGCGAGCGCCCACAACGCCGCCGGACGGCGGCCCCGCATGGAATCCGGGAAATGCGCGCCAATCGGCGGCCGCCGCGAACGGCGCCGGTTGCGGGAACGCGGCATGCCGGTTGACCCGCTGCGCGGAATTTTTTTCCTGCGCGCAAGCCTCATGAATTCGACCTTGCATCGGCGGCGGCTCGGCGTCAGGCTGCGCATCGTGGTTCTCGCTTCCACGTTTGCCGCCCTCTGCGTCGCGCTCGGCGCGGCGATAGCCTGCGACCTCTGGACGTACCGCGACCGTCGGATCGGCGACGCCGAAGCCAAGGCCGAAACCTTGGCGAGCATCGGCGCGCAGCGCCTGTCGGCGGGTGACGCCGCAGGGCTGCGCGCCCTGTTGTCCCTGCTGCGCCTCGAGCCGGACGTGCGCGCCGCCGCGATCTACGGGGCCGACGGCGGCCTCGTCGCAAGCTACGGCGCAGGCGATTCCGACCGCGCCCTCGCGGCGACGCCCGGCGCCGACGCGCCGCGCGAGCTGTCGGTGCGACGGACCATCGTCGAAAGCGGCCGCGTCGCCGGCACCGTCTACCTGCGCATCCGCGACGGCGTCGGGCAACGCCTGTACGAAGACGCGTTGATCGCCTCCGTGGCCGGGCTGCTGGCGTTCGCCGCCGCTTGGCTGTCGTCATCGCGGTTGCGGGCCCTGGTGACGACGCCGATCGCGTCGACCGCCCGCCTTGCGCGCGACATCACGCGGCACCGCGACTACGCGCGCCGCATCGACGAGCCGGGCGCGGACGAAATCGGCGAGCTCGCCGAGGCCTTCAACGCGCTGCTGGTCGAACTGGAGCGCCGCCAGGCCGAACAGGAGGCCGGGGCGCGCGAAAAGGATCGCGAAGTCGACGAGCGGCGGCGGGTGCAGTCCGAGGTGATGCGGCTGAACGAGGAGCTCGAACGGCGGGTGCGGCTGCGCACCGCCCAAATGGAGGAATCGAACCGCGGCCTGATCGCCGCCACGCGCGAAGCCGAAAGCGCCAACCGCGCGAAATCCGAGTTCCTGTCGAACATGAGCCACGAGCTGCGCACGCCGCTGAACGCCATCATCGGCTTCGGGCAACTCCTGACGGACGAGGACCCCCGCGCTTCGTCGCCGGAGCGCAACCGCACATTCGTCAAGCACATCGTCGACGCCGGCCATCATCTGCTCAAGCTGATCAACGAGATCCTGAACCTCGCGCAGATCGAAGCCGGCAAGTTGTCGATCAGCCTCGAACCGGTGGAGCTGCGCGAGGTGCTCGAGGAATGCCATGCGCTCACGCGCACCGCGTCGGCGCAGCGCGGCATCCGGTTGCGCTTCCCGCTCGACACGACGCTGCGCGTCGACGCCGACCGGACGCGCCTGAAGCAGGTGCTGCTGAACCTGCTGTCGAACGCGGTGAAATACAACCGCGACCACGGCTCGGTCACCGTCCATTGCGTGCCGGGGGACGAAGGACGCGTCCGAATCTCGGTGGAAGACACCGGCGCCGGCTTGACGGCCGACGAACTGCGGTCGTTGTTCCAACCGTTCAACCGTCTCGGCCGCGACCGCACCAGCATCGAAGGCAGCGGCATCGGCCTGGTGCTGACGCGGCGGCTCGTGGAGCTGATGGGCGGCACGATCGGCGTCCAGAGCACCCCCGGGATCGGCAGCACGTTCAGGGTCGACCTGCGCGTCGCCGCGCCCGAACGCCCGCCGCTGGGCGCCTTGCCGCGGCCG